>JAVHRG010000062.1:0-5191 GCA_036171535.1 Sulfurospirillum sp.
AAAGAGGAAGAATACGGCATCATCTATTCACATCCCTCTACTTTTTCACGACTTGACAAAACCATTACCTCTCTAAGCGCAAAAGCAGAAATGATTTTTGATCGAGCAGAAAGTATTATGAGCGAAAAAAATGTCAAAAATCTTGAAATTATTATTGAAAATAGTGCCAAGATAGCAGAATCAACCAGTAAAACCATGGCAAACATCGAAGCACAAAACAAAGAGATCAATCTATTACTCAAAGAGGCGACAAATGCTGCGACTGGGATTAAAAACATGTCATACTCCCTCTCTTCTGCAGTTGATAATACAGGGATTGATATGATGAATAATGTACGAGATTCTGCACAAAGTGTTAAAACTGTCATGGGTAGTTTAAACCAAAAAGTCGAAAAAGGCTCATTTGATGTTGATATTTTGCTCAAAGAGAATTTAATGCCACTTCAAAGAACACTTCAAGATTTACAAGTGTTGGTCAATGAAACGAAAGATCTCGTTAGCAACCTCAAAGATAGTCCAAGTGATCTTCTCTTTAAAGAAGAGACCATCAAACCAGCACCTAATGAACGATAAAGGAAATAGAATGAAAAACGTACTTCTAACCCTCACCACACTTTTGCTTCTTAGCGGTTGTAGCATCAAAGAAACATCGCAAAGACCTTACAACTATACACTAGAGCCTATAATGAAATTAGAGCGATTTAATGTTGCAAATCAGGATGTACTCAGAATTGCCTATATTGATGCACCCAGTGGTTTAAATTCCCGAGCCATTGTGTATAAAAAAGAGGGAGCGATGTTACCTTATAAATATGGCGCATGGAGTGAAACACCTCCTTTAAAACTTCAATACCTCATCACGGAGGCATTACAAGACCAGCACCATTTTGGATCTGTCATTTCAGGGACTTCTATGGCATCTAATAATTTGGTCTTAGAACCTATTATTCAAAATTTCGAAGAGGTTTTTCGTGAAGATGGTACATCCTATGTGCATGTTAGTATACGCTTTCGTCTTGTTGAAATCAAAACAGGTGAAGTGTTAGGGAGTATTAAACTTTCTTCAAAACGAGATGTCACCAATACACATGGTGCAGAAGGTGCTGTAGAAGCATTTAATACAGCAACAGAAGATGTGATTAAAAGCCTCTCCATCTGGATCAATGAGCTTCGGAAATAAATCATGAAAAAAGTGCTCTTTAGCTGTTTGCTTCTTGTGAGCTTATTATTTGCTAAAACCGATTTTAGTGAAATGAGTACCGAAGAGCTGATAGCGCTTATTGGCTATGTCGATCAAAAGGCAGAAGAGCGTTTTTACCAAGAACTTGACAAACGTGCAGCAACCATGAGTGAAGAAGAAAAATCACTCTATGAGGAAGATAAAAAAAGAAGAGACGATGCCCAAAACTAGTCTTCTTCTTTTGGAAGACGATACCAATCTTAGCGAAACAGTCTGTGAATTTTTAGAGTCCAAAGGCTATCATGTCACTCCAGTTTATGACGGCGAAGCTGCGGAAGAACTTATATACGAGCATCAGTATGATCTCTTTTTACTTGATGTCAATGTTCCTTCTTTAAATGGATTTCAACTCCTCAAGCGTATTCGCCACGAGAACAATACAACCCCTGCCATTTTTTTGACATCCCTAAATGCTATTGAAGACTTAGAACATGGCTATGAGAGTGGTTGCGATGATTATCTACGTAAACCATTTGTACTTAAAGAGCTTCTCTTTCGTATCGAAACCATTTTAAAGCGTGAGTTTTTTCATACTCAAAGCCCTAAAATTTGCATTGATGAAGGTATCGAATATGATCCACTCAACAACCAACTGTTAGTCAATCAAAAAGCGGCACAACTCCAAAACAAAGAGGCGAAACTACTCAAACTCTTTTTACAAAAGAAAAATGAAATTATCAGCCATGAGATGATTATGGCACATTTATGGGAATACGACGAACAAGGTAGTGACGATACCCTTCGTACTTACATCAAAAATCTTCGCAAAATCATGGGGAAGGATCGTATTGTTAGCATTAAAAAACTGGGATATAAATTTACGCTCGCGTGAGAAAAAAACGCTTCGATCGTTTTTAGTTCTCTACGCCTTTTTAGCACTGCTTATTTTGGGATTTGTCGCTTTTTTATACTATGGTTTGGAGCGTGATTTGATGCTTCAAAATCAAAGAGAAACTCTTTCCAACCTTACAAATGAACAAATTGTACGTCTCAAATCTTTACATGTAAACCTAGAAAAAGAGCAAACGTATCCTAGAGATGAGCGTTTTAATTCTGCCATTTACGATAGCAGTCTTAAGAAAATTTTTTCAACATTGAGTACCAATAAAGTCAATCTTTACGAAGATATTTACCTCAAAAAAAATCATATCTACTTTGTTAAAGAGCTAGAATCTTATTATTTGGGTGCTCGGTATATTGTGATCGAAGTCAATGCACCACCTTCATGGGAGAAAAAAGTTTTCCGTAAGCTTTTGACATATGGTGCCATCATTTTTGGTATTTTGATTGTTATTGGTTATTTTTTACTGGGTCTTCTTCTTCGTCCGATGAGAGACACCATTACGCTTTTAGATCGCTTCATTAAAGACACAACCCATGAACTGAACACGCCTGTCAATACAATTCTCTCTAATATTGAGATGATTGAGCTTACAACATTGGATGAAAGTTTGGCAAAAAAGATAAAGCGCATTACGATTGCATCTAAAACCATCTCAAATCTTTATGATGATCTTACCTATTTAGTGCTTTCACATCATATCATTTCTCATGATGAAGAGGTCGATCTTAAAGTTATCATTGAAGAGCGATTGGAGTATTTTTCACTTCTAATTGAATCAAAAAAACTTACATTAACGTCTACACTTAAAGAAAATGTTTCATTAATAATAGATCGAAAGAAAATTGCCAAACTGATTGATAATATTCTCTCTAATGCTATCAAGTACAATAAAATTGGTGGAACGATTCATGTGCTTTTAACACCTGAATACATTGAAATCAATGATAGTGGAAGAGGCATTGAAACCAAAAAAATTAATCAAGCCTTTGAACGCTACGTGAGGTTTGATCGTACAGTTGGAGGCTTTGGCATAGGGCTTAGTATCGTAGCAGCCATCGCCAAAGAGTATACTTTACATGTAAGCATTGACTCTAAACTACACGAGGGAACAACAGTGAGGATTGCATGGTAAAAACAATAGTTATTTTAATGCTCATAGCCTCATTTATTTGGGCAAAAACAGGGGTATATGAGAAGAATTGCATTCCTTGTCATGAAGATATGGCAATCAAAATTGATAAATTTTTCTACCGCTACCTCCTTAAATACAGTAGTGAGATGGAAGTTAAACATGCTATGAGTAAATATCTTAAAAATCCAAAAGCAGAAAACTCTATTTTAGTTGATGGACTAATTAACCGCTTTGGTGTGAAGAAAAGAACGACACTGAGTGACACAGAGCTCCAAGAAGCACTCGATACGTATTGGGAGCAATACAAAGTTTTTAATAAATTAAAATAATTACTTTTTTATTTCACAATAAATTCACTTTTAATCTATATAATTATCCTATTATTTACATAAGGAGTTACGATGAAAAAAGTATTGTTACTAGCAGGTCTTATATGTGCTACGTCTATTTTTGCAGCAGATGGGGAGACTCTTTTTAAAACCTGTGCAACCTGTCACGGAGCAAAAGCAGAAAAAGCAGCATTGAATAAATCGCAAATTATCGCTGGTTGGGATGCTGCTAAGATTACAGCAGCTCTTGACGGTTATAAAGCAGGTACATACGGTGGTGCATTAAAAGGTACAATGGCTGCTCAAGTTAAGAACCTTGACGATGCTTCTATTAAAACATTAGCTGAATATATCTCAAAACTCAAATAATTCTACGGAGAAAGAGCGAGCCTCTTTCTCTTTCTTCTTTTTCTAGCATCCTATTTCATTTCTTACTTGCACTAATATTAATTATATTTTTTAATTTTATATTTAATAATCATGCTCTATAGTTACTTTTAAATTATAAATTTATTTTATTATAATTATCTGTTTTAGTTTTAATTAAATTTAACATTAAATTAACACTGATATGTCATTCTTTTATGAAAGAAAACTTTTAGTTTTAAAATGTCGCTTACCCGAAATGATCGCCAAACCTAGATCGGGTAAGCACAACGTGCTTGTTGCAACGCAGAATAATTCTACTCAATCATGGCTTAAATATAAAAGCCCTTTCCTGTGTTACTCCTAAGCACCTTTGTTACATATAATGATCGAAAATGGTTTGTAAAGGCAGAGACACCTCCCCTCTTGGTGCAACGTTATGTCACAAAATAGTACGTATTAAGAGGCTCTGCTTTTGCAAACCATTTTTAAAATCTTAAGGAGGTGTTAGGTGGAATACATTGGATTATATCCTCTATTCTATTTTCCGCAAATTGGTTCAGCTTGGCTGATGGGTATTACGGGAACAATCCACATTATGGCGTCGCATACGTCTGTTGGTGCGGCTTTATTGTTTGTTTTTTTAGCGCATAAAGCGTATAAAGAAGACAGACCAGAACTCTACGATTACATGCGTAAATATGGTATGTTTTTGTTGATTTTTTCTT
This sequence comes from Sulfurospirillum sp., assembly GCA_036171535.1. Lineage (GTDB taxonomy): Bacteria > Campylobacterota > Campylobacteria > Campylobacterales > Sulfurospirillaceae > Sulfurospirillum. The sequence continues at coordinate 4,640 of JAVHRG010000062.1, forward strand.
ACGTTGTTGGCTCTATTACAGGCCCTGGTCTTTGGAATACTGCTACAGTCGCTAGTCCTCGTGGTATCAGTGCTCTTATACATAACTTTGTTTGGGTATGGGCAACCGAATGGGTCTTTTTTGTCGTCGAAGTTATTGGCGTCTTTGTATTGGTCTATACGATTGGAAAAATAGATCGAAAAACCCATCTCAAAATTACGTACATGTTTGCACTTGCATCAGTATCCACCCTATTCCTTATCATAGGAATCATTAGCTTTATGATGTGGCCAGGCTCTGATATATGGTATCAAAGCGGATCAGCAAGTGATGCATTCTTTGGCATCAATACCTTTCCGCATATGTTTATTCGCCTCGGCTTTATGATCGTTATGTCTGCTGTTGTTGGTTTTGTGATAGCTGCTAACTTGAAAGAGCCTTCTTTAAGGAGTGAACTCACACGAAAATTATCTGTTATAGGCATGATTGGTGGTGTTGCAATCCTCATGAGTTTTCTTTGGTACGTTCAAACGTTACCACAAAGTGCGTTAGATCTTTTCCATACAGTATTAT
>JAVHRG010000063.1:0-5169 GCA_036171535.1 Sulfurospirillum sp.
GGATATCACGCATGAAAAAGCGTATGAGCAAGGCGCCATTCCTGATTACGGTCAAGCAGAGGGACGAAAGTTCAAAGTCGCCGTTGTGGGCAGTGGACCTGCCAGTCTTAGCTGTGCAACGTTTTTGCTTCGTTCCAATATTGAAGTCGAGCTGTATGAGCGAGAAAACCGTGTCGGCGGACTTTTGATGTACGGTATTCCCAACTTTAAACTGCCCAAAAGTGTCATCTTACGACGTTTTGAGTGGATGAAAGAAGCGGGCATGAAAGTCCATTTAAATACCGAAGTGGGTAAAGATGTCAGTCTCAATGAACTTCAAGAGAAGTTTGATGCTGTCTTTTTAGGTTTGGGTGTGCCCAAAGGACGCAGTGCCGACATGGAAAATGAAGATGCCAATGGCGTGTATCAAGTCATGACACTACTCACCCAAACACAGAAAAATCTTTTCGACCATGCGCTTCAAAAATCCATTTTACGCAATAAACATGTTGTCGTCATCGGTGGTGGAGACTCCGCAATGGATGCCCTTCGTACCGCCATTCGCCATAAAGCTAAAAGTGTGACCTGTGTGTACCGAAGAGATGAAGCAAGTATGCCTGGAAGCCGCGCTGAAGTGATTAACGCCAAAGAAGAAGGCGTTCAGTTTATTTTCAATGCTCTGCCAAAAAAAGCGATTGTGGATGCTGAGCATCGTGTTGTCGGGCTTGAAATTCTTGAAACTTATACCGATGAAAATAACCGCCTTCAAACCAAACCTCAAAGCTTTCAAGCGCTACCCGCCGATAGTATTATCTTAGCCCTTGGTTTTCAAGCCAAACATTTTGATTTTTACGATGAATTAAACCTTGCCATCGGTAAATCCAATACACTGATTGTGAATGAAAATAAAGAGACAAGTCATCCATTTATCTTTGCAGGTGGTGATGTGGTCAGAGGTGCAAACCTTGTTGTTAATGCCGCACTGGATGGCAGAACTGCCGCTGTAGCGATAGCCCGAAAACTGGGCCTTGTTGAGGATCAGAAGCTTTACATGTAAAAGCTTCTGAGTTTAATGTCTTTTAACCAATACCCTATGCAAATTATAAACATTTTTCATTTTTTTCATACTTAACGCTGCTTTTTAACTCAGAGATTAGTAACTTTGCGATACGTTAATATTAACACATACCAAAGGAGTTTCTATGCTTTCAAAAGTTCTTATTACAACACTCGCTCTTTGTAGTTTCATGTTTGCAGCAGACTGCACAGAGCGTTATGGCAAAGGCTCATTAGAGATCAAACTTGCAACCGGAAGCCCTGGTGAATTAGGTCTTGTCAAAGTCTTGGCTGAAGAGTTTTCCAAATCGAATGATATAACACTGTGTTGGATAAAAGCGGGTTCGGGAGAATCACTCTCGCTGCTTAAAAACAAAGAGGTTGATTTGATTATGGTGCATGCACCCAAAGGCGAAAAAGAGGCTCTTAAAGAAGGTTGGGCAAGTGATCGTTCACTCCTTGGCTCCAATGAATTTTACATTACAGGCCCTAAAAAAGATCCTGCTCTGATTAAAGACTCTTCCAGTGTTGTGGAAGCATACTCACGCATTGCCGCCAAAAAAGCCCTTTTTTATACCCGTGCAGACAACTCAGGAACGCATAAAAAAGAGCTTGAAATTTGGAAAAAAGCCAATATTTCACCCGAAGGAAACTGGTATACCATCAATAAAGATTTCATGTTAGCAACGCTTAAAAAAGCCGATACAACAGGGGCTTACTTTATGACCGACAGTAGCACATGGGTCGCCGCTCAAAAAGATCTTAAAAATATGAAGATTCTTTTTAGAGGTGATATTTTTTTAGTCAATACCTATAATGCTCTCAAACAAAATGGCGTAGAGACACCTCAAAAAAATATGAGTGCTAAGTTTATTGATTTTGTTGCCAAAGGTGATGGGCAAAAAGTGATCCGTAGCTTTGGTAAAGAACTTTACGGTGAAGCTATTTATAACGATGCGGAGTATGCTAAAAAATACGACCGATAACATCGCAATGAAGAGAGTTCATGCTCTCTTCATTCTCAAACCAAATACTTCATTAAAATGGGTACTTTAAGAAGAAACACCCCTCTATTTCAATTCTATTTTCAAAAAGCACCACAATCGTTCAAATAAGAGTATAGTGAAAGAGGTTGATAGGAACACTGACTTTGTAACATCAGTCACAACCCCTCATCGTCCGTATTCTAAATGTCATTTTTTACAATGAGGCGTATTCGAGCGTGTCCTGAGAGGAAGAATCGCTCAATAACATTTGTAAGCCCTGCGCATTTCAAGTTCCAACACTTTTTTACTATCTACCTACGAACTACCCCAAGGACACATGATGTATAACAATAACACGAATAAAATTGACCCTAAAAAAGGCATGAGCGCTACTAATCCTAAAAAAGAGACTGCTAAAGTCATCGAGCCTCACAAAGATGAGACGAAACTTGACCCAAAAAAAGATGCAAAGATTAAACATTAAAAAAGGATTTCAATGAGCAGTAAAGAACTTTACGAACAAATAAAACAGACACAACTTAACGAGTGGAAAACGGGAATGATCCTGTTTAGAACACGATCTTTTGCAGCAAGAACCAATGTTCAAGTGGAACTCAATCAGCATGTCAAAATGCTTGAGGGTAAGCTTGAAGAGGGAAGAACCAAACTTGCAGAACTCACTAAAACAACGGGAAGTAACTTTGAATCAACTAAAAAAAGCTTTGAAGAAACGTGGGAATCTATTGTCACTGCTTTTGAAGATGCTTCTGTGAAATTCAAAGCAACCGCCTAAACGATTAAGAAGAGAGAGACCTCTCTTCTTATCTTATCTCTTTACATGTAAAGCTCTTTTTGATGTTAGGGAAGTATTTCACTAATAGCAATTTCTTTGGTTGCGATGGGAAAATCAACGGTTATACATGCCCCACCCTCGATATTTTTACCGCTAATCGTTCCTTTAAAATGTTTCTCAATAATCGTCTTTGCCATATAAAGTCCAAGCCCCGTTCCCGTAATGCCTTTACTCGATATATAAGGCTCAAACATCACTTTGATGATGTCTGTCGCGATGCTTCCACCATTGTCAGAAACGGTAAAACGGTAGATGTCTTTCAGCGGTTTATATTCACACACAATGGTGATTTTTCCTTCCTCATTTTGTTGCTCAGCAATGGCGTCTTTTGAGTTTGAAACAATAGAGAGTAACACTTGCACCAGTTAACTTCCATAAATAAAGAATTTTTTGTCATCCTTGAGTTTGATGTCCAGATCAATTTTGTACATTTTAAGAATTGGATCGGCTAAGGATCGCAGTTGCTCACAAATCTTAGAAGCGGTGTGCCACTCTTTTTTGACCTCAGGTTTAAAAAAGTTTTTAAAATCCTCGATGGTGTTAGAAAGGTAACTCACATTGCGATCGACAACGCTGATATCGGTTAAAAGCTCTTCATCTTTTTCAGCAGCAGTGAGTGCTGCGAGTCGAATTTTATTGATGACCATTCCGATGATGGAAAGCGGTTGTCGCCATTGATGGGCGATCATGCTCAGCATCTCACCAATGATGGCAGAACGCGCTTGGATGATGATTAGCTCTTCCGAAGCTTGATACCGCTTGACGGCTTCCTCCACTTTGGCATTCAGTGTTGAATTCAGCACTCCCAGTTCCAAAGCAGTTTGCTTGCCAATATGTAAAAGGGCATCAAACGTTTCGGAGTAGCTATGATGACGCGAAAGATTTTTTTGAGAAATGTTTTTCAGTTGTTTTTTGGTAATTTTAGATGTTTCAGTTGCCTCTTTAAGCCCTAAAACAGTCATGGTTTCATTGAGTAAAAAATTACACTGATGATCGGAATCGTGAAAAAACTCTCCATAGGTAAAGAAGCCTGTCGTCGGTGCGATGGAAGCGAGTCCCTCAAAATCATTATGAGCATCTTCCCCTAAGAAGTTTTTGCGCGTCATACAGGAGAAAATCATCACTTTTTCAGGACCAAACTCGGCGAGATCAGAGATGATTTCTCGTGCATCGGATAAGATAGCATCGATGTCACCAAAACCAAACTGGATGATCTCACCCTCATTGATATTGCCCGCAAAAATGACAGAGCCATCACCATTGAGGCGAAGGGGTGCGCGACCGATCAAATGTCCCTCTTTGTAAAAAACAAACGGAAATTCAATGCCTCCAAGAGGAAGTTTTTGCGCAAGAGCCGAGCCTAAATACTTTCGGTACAACTCAATGACTGAGATATTATCGACCGTGTAGATGCAGTTTTTCTCGGCACGAGTCACTTTAAATTTTGGTCCCATAGGTGCCCAATTAAAGCTTTTGGTGTGATACACCTCTAATGTGTTGCTAATGAGGTAACCTACGACGATGGATTTGGACTGAATCTTGGTGTCACAAAAGACGAAACTCTCTTCATACCGTCCATTATCGCCTGCAAGCCCTCCTGCTACGACTAAAGCAGGGGCAACAGAGTTTACGCCATCCATCAAAAAATCACCATTGGTGACAATGCCATCGGCAACGATGATGGCAACTTTTGCCCCAAGTTTTACCCCTTCATGGGCGATCATTTGCCCTGCAATAAAAGAGTCCTGTTCGGCCGAAAAAAGTTCGATTTGCAAGGTGGTACTCTCAAACGTTGTCAAAGAGAGGACAAAAGAGTGCACCATCACTTCGGTTTCAAAGATTTCGCCATCGGTGGTCGAGCCCATAATGGAAGCTTGGGGCAGAAGCGTTTTGATGCTATTGAGGATCTCTTGGTTGATCGCTTGATCGTCGATGCCTGAGTAACACATCACAAAAATATTGGAAGCTAAGTTAAGCTCTTTTAACGCGATAAACTGAGCAAAGTCTTCATGTGAGACAAAACGGTAGGTGTATATTTTCATGGTGAAAGCTCCTCAAGAACGATAGAATATCCAATCGTACTGTGCGTGACGATAGCGTCACTTCCAATTTTCTTTCTAAGTTTATTCATTAATGTCTTCACGGAACTATCAGCAATAGATTCAAATTCCCACAAATAACTTTCAATGACACTTTTACTGATAATTGTATGCTGATTTTTAATGAGCAAGCACAGAAGTGCAAGCTCTTTTTGAGTTAAATCAATAATCTTTCGACTGGCAGTTTCATACACCA
>JAVHRG010000064.1:0-2222 GCA_036171535.1 Sulfurospirillum sp.
AGCGCAGAGTCAACCGACCAAACTTGCCGCTATGGAAGGGCTATACGATGGTAAAAATCGTGCTGGCATCGTGGCGATCGGGCAGTTAAACACGAACAAAAAGATTGGCGATACGCAAGATGAATTTATCTGGTCGATTGAGATTCCCTACGCGCTCTCCTTTTTAGGGTTTCACAATATCAACGCATTTGTGCCGGGGATTGATGACCTCGTCCTTGGAAATGCAACGCTCGCCATTGAACCTGCTCAAAGTAAACTGGACAAGGGTAAGATTGCTTTAGATGCTTTGCGCACCTACAAAGAAGCTCAAAAGATGAACAATATCCCAAGTCAAAAAGAAGCCTTAACACTTTTTCGTGCTCATGAGTCCTATCTGGGTTATGGCTATTTAGACAAGCCTGAAAAAATCATCCCACCCGTTGCGTTGACCTTTTACAGCTTTCATATTATGGTCGGCTTAGGCAGTTGGTTTTTAGCACTCTTTTTCTTCGTACTCTACTTTAGTATGATCGGCAAGATTGAGACCAAGAAACTCCTGCTGTATGCGGGACTTTTTTCTATTCCTTTGGGTTACATTGCAGGAGAAGCGGGTTGGATTGTCGCCGAAGTGGGTAGGCAACCGTGGGCGATTCAGGGGATGCTTCCCGTGGGGATGGCAAGCTCGCACATTGATACAATTTCAGTCATGATTACCTTAGGGCTTTTTGCGATTATCTTTACCGCTCTACTTATTGCGGAAGTGAAAATCATGCTTAAACAAATTACGATTGGACCTGAGGAGGCATAAGATGTTTGGAAGTTTATCTCTTTTAAGTCTACAACAGTACTGGTGGTTTTTGATAAGCCTTATTGGAGCATTTTTTGTGTTTATCACTTTTGTGCAAGGTGGGCAGACCCTTTTGTACTGCATCGCCAAAGATGAAAAACAGCGCGACATGTTGGTTGCCTCACTGGGTCGTAAATGGGAGCTTTCCTTTACGTCACTGGTTCTTTTTGGTGGTGCTCTTTTTGCAGCATTTCCTCTTTTTTACGCAGTGAGCTTTGGCGGAGCCTATTATGTCTGGATGGCGATTTTGTTCTGTTTTATCCTTCAAGCCGTCTCGTATGAGTACCGTGTGAAACCTAACAATTTTTTAGGCAAACGTACGTATGAAGCCTTTTTGTACATCAACGGAAGTGTGGGAATTATCCTCATCGGAATTGCGCTTGGAACGCTTTTTACAGGGGGCAATTTTATGCGAAATAGCATGAATTTCTCTGCATGGACTCTGCCGAGTTATGGACTTGAGGGCGCACTCAATCCCTTTAATGTAGCGTTTGGGCTGACACTCTTTTTCTTAGCGCGTGTGCAAGCAGTACTCTATTTTATCAATAACATTGATGATGTTCAGGTTACCTCCAATGCCAAACAGCAGCTCTTCAAAGATGCCCTTTTATTTGTTGGTTTTTTTGTACTGCTTGTGGTGATGCTCTTCGCCATGCATGGCTTTTCCTATCATGGAGATGTTATTTCCCAAGAATCCCATAAATTTTTGAATAACTTTTTAGCTACCCCACTTCTAGGAATTGCCTTCTTAGTTGGAACACTTTTTGTGCTTTATGCCATTTTTATGACGCTTTTTAAGGCGAGCAAACGAGGTATTTGGTTCAGTGGTTTTGGGGTGATTTTAGTCGTGACGAGCCTGCTCTGTCTGCTCGGCTTTAACGCAACACCTATTTATCCTTCACTTTCACATTTGGCAAGCTCTTTAACCATTGAAAACAGCTCCTCTTCGCACTACACGCTGAGCGCAATGAGTTATGTCTCTTTGGGTGTTCCCTTTGTTTTGGGGTATATCTATGTGGTATGGCGTGCTATGGATAAAACCAAAATTACATCAGCCGAAATCGAAGCTGATTCACATCATTATTAGGAAGCATCATGGAAGCAATCAATTACACCTCAGGGCTTTTGTGGCTCTGCACGTGGCCTGTTATTATTTACGTCTCATATCGCTTCATTGCGCTCAATATTGATCATTTTGAAGCGTATTTGAAAGAGAAATAGCCTTTACATGTAAAGCCGAATTCCTCTCCCTGTAGATTGAAGGTGTATGTCAGTTTTTAAGACGATTTAAGGTAAAATCACCCTTAAAAGTTAATTAAAAGGGTCAATCTATGGGTTTAGGTGTCGGTATCGTAGGACTCCCCAATGTCGGAAAATCAACCACGTTTAATGCGCT
>JAVHRG010000064.1:2322-5168 GCA_036171535.1 Sulfurospirillum sp.
TCCAATAAAACCATCATTTACGGTGCCAATGTCGATGAAGCAGGACTTTTAGAAGAGAATGATTTTGTCAAAGTCGTTAAAGAGCACGCCAAATCAGTGGGTGCGGACGTCGTTGTTTTATGCGCCAAAGTCGAAGAAGAGATGATTGCCCTTGAAGAGGACGAAGCCGAAGAGTTCTTAAAAGAGCTTGGCATTGAAGAATCAGGCCTCAAACAGATCATTCGCCTTGCCTTTGACAAACTAGGTCTTGCGTCATACTTTACCGCAGGTGTCAAAGAAGTTCGCGCGTGGACCATTGAAAAAGGGTGGAAAGCACCGAAGGCTGCGGCGGTGATTCACAACGATTTTGAAAAAGGATTTATCCGCGCCGAAGTCATTGGCTACAATGATTTTATCGCCTACAAAGGTGAAACTGGCTCAAAAGAGGCGGGTAAAATGCGCTTAGAGGGTAAAGATTATGTCGTCCAAGATGGCGATATTATGCACTTTAGATTTAACGTTTAGTCTGCTTTAAATGTTTACATGTAAGCTTTTACATGTAAACATTCTTCTTTTCTATTTCAAATTTTTTTTAGGGAGTTATTCATGAAATTATGGGTTACTTTAATGTTTTCAGCAATGGTTCTTTTGGGTGCTGAGACGCATTATGCAGTCGAGGATTTAGATGTCAGGGAAGATGGCACTTTAATAGAGGTTAAAACCCAAAAACTCGCCAATGGCATCGGTCAATTTTTCTATGAATCGGGAAAAATTAAAAGTGAAACACCATTCAAAGAAGGCTTACGTGATGGTCTTGGTAAGCTTTATTATGAATCAGGGAAACTTCAAAGTGAAACACCTTTTAAAAACGACAAGATTGAAGGGTTGAAAAAAGAGTACTACGAATCAGGTGTCCTTCGAACTGAAGTCTCTTTTGTCAATGATCAAGCCGAAGGTGTAGGCAAATTTTACTACCCAACTGGCAAACTTCAAGGGGAAACTCCCTTTAAAAAGAACCAACCCGATGGCATCACTAAGCTTTTCAACCCTGCAGGTCAGTTGATCCGAACCATTGAGTTTAAAGAGGGTAACATCGTCAAAGGGTATGACTATAATGATCAAGGGACTAAACTTGAACTGAGTCGTGAGGAGCTTTTAGAAGCTACGAAGAAGTAGCTTCTTCCTATCTGTTATTCTCCGCTTTGCGTTTCTCCATCGTAGGACATAATGCCGTGTTCAAGGTTAAGCACGGTTTTGTAGCCCATTTGCAGTAATATGCGCTGACAGTACGCGCTTCGACTTCCGCTGTAACAGTATAAAATGACAGGCGTATTTTCTTTACCGCTCAGTTGTGCCAAAGCATCATGAAAACTGGTGGTTGGGATGAGAAAATCCGTTCCTGTGATTCGGTTACTGATCCATTCCATCCATTCACGTGTATCCACAAGATTAAAATTCACAGCGCCATGCTTTCGTGCTTCGAGCAATGCTTCAAGTTCATTGCCATCAATCTGCTTTCTCTTCATTAACGCGTCACACTCTTCTTTACTCAACCCTCTGGTGTGCGTATGCGCTACCTCTTCCATATCTTCTTCTTTTGCGAGTTCGCGGGCATGTTCGGGTGTGCAGAAAATCGTGCAGTGACATTTGCCTGTTTGGGGAATTTCAACGGTGAGTGCGGGGGTGCAAGGGCACAAGCGGTTATCTGCTTTGGCTTGCTCTTCTGGCGTGCTTCCTATCACCATAAAACAGGGGCAGTAACGTTTGCCATAGATGAGTTTATTGCGTGTTAAGCCTTGTTGGATGGACTCTTTGACTTCATCAAGGGGTGTGTACGCAAAGCCAAATTGTGCACAGACTTTATCGGTAAACGCTTCCGTTCTTTCAAATTCTGCTAAAAATTCGGGGGAGTTCATATCTATTTTAGTTATCAAAGATATTCCTTTTGTTTATTTTTATAAGCACCATTATAAAGAGTTTGCATTGGAAAAAAATTAAAGAAAGGTTTTACATGTAAAGCATCAAGAAAGAGAAGGGGTTACGCTTTACATGTAAACCTATCGTATTCCTTTTGGCTCCGTTTTACCTTTGCGCTAAAAATGTCAAATTCTTACATGTAAAATCTTTCTTGCGATTTTTTTGCTCTTTTTTTGCTTTACCATTTCCCTAGTTGGTTAAAAAAATAAATTAAAAAAAGAGTTTAAGATGCAAACGATTCAACCCCGAAATTCTCAAAGACTAGCTGAGCTCAAACATCTTCGCGATATTTTTAATGCTCAAAATTCTAAAGAGCTTAAAACGGCGTTTGATGCACTGAATACTTCTCTCATCGTTTCAGAAGAAGATTTGGAAGTGCAGTTCAATCGCTACTTTGTAGGTCCCATGGAAACCGTTGCCGATCCATTTGCCTCCGTTTACCTCGACAATCCTGATGTTTTTATGTCTAAAAGTACCTTACATGTAAGAGAGTTGTACGAAACAATGGGGTTTTCAAATCCATTTAAAAACATCATTCCCGATGATCATTTAGGCGTTGAACTTGACGCGTATTACCAACTACTTTTTCTAGAAGAGGCTAAAGAGATAACCTATTTGAGTGACCTTCGTCACTATTTTTTACACGAGCATTTAGCCCTTTGGATACCGCGCTTTTTGGAGCGTGGTTTAGCGCAGAGTGAACATGACTCTCCTGCGATGACATTTATTTTAGTACAGCTCAAATCGTTACTGATAAGAGAAACCACGACAACAAGGAGTTCTTGAATGAGTTATTCCAAAGAAAAAGTTGAGAGCATTCTCAACAACGGCATCAGCCGAAGAAGTTTTCTAAAAGGCTTAGCAGCCAGTGGTGTATTGACATCGCTTCC
>JAVHRG010000065.1:0-5168 GCA_036171535.1 Sulfurospirillum sp.
GTCGAAGAAGAGGGCATTTTCGACCTCATCGAAGAGAATATTTTCACCAAATATGGTCTGATATGCTTTTACATGTAAAGGTTTCGTATGCCTAAATATCGTCTGCTTGGGGAAAATGGGATTGGGGATGATTTTATTAATCAGGTTGAGAAGAGCACTTAAATGAATCTCCGCACTGTACTTTTCAAGATGCGCCATCTCGCCCTCTTTGTGAATGAGCAGGGTGAGTTTGTACCGATCATTTTCCGCTAAAAAAAGAGGTTTGAGCGTTTTTCCGATCAGCAAATAATAACGGCACAGTTTAATAATCGCCTCTTCGACATTGTGTGAATGAAGCATCAAATAGCCCAAAATTCCTAGGTTATTGGGTGTTACAGCTTCTGCAAATTTAAAAAGCAGACCATCATCGCCAGAGATCACAATGGCTTCTTCAATCAGCTCATTCACATACATGGCATTGACTTTTGCCCCTTTTACATGTAAAGCTTGCAGAGTCATGCTCCGTGCATCCATAAAAGTCGTTGCATCAAACGCATAGTTTTTCGTCAAAAATGTAAGAATAAATAAAAATGCTTCTGCGGGGGCTTGCCTAACAGTATTGAGTCGCAAAATGTCATCCCTTGAGTCGTAAAATGTCACTAAAAATTTCTAAACACATTATATACTATGGACTATTAACCTTGATTAAGAAGGAGTCTTATGAACATGTATAGCCTCGTACTTGCACTGCATGTGATCTCTGTTGCAACATGGATGATCATGCTTGTGTATCTGCCCAAACTCTTCGTCTATCATATAACAGCAACACGTGATGCACATGCGCTGATTGCCGTGCAAGAGAGCAGTCTTTATAAAGTGGGAACCATCGCTATGATCTTTTCAATCACGTTTGGACTTATCTTACTGTATCTCAATCCTTATTTGCTCAAAAGTGGAGGGTGGTTGCATCTTAAGCTTACGTTGGCGGCATTTATGGTGGTTTATCACTTTACATGTAAAAGGTTTATCAACCAATTTGCTCAAGAAAGCATTTCTCAAAATATGTTATTTTTCAGGATATTTCGAGTGATTCCTGAGATCACAACGACGCTGATTATTCTTCTTACGATCATCAAGCCATTTTAATCATTGGCTTGATTTAGGCTTTGAGTTCTTCAAGTAATTTTTCAATAAAAAATGGCTTTTGAATACCATAGCCTTGCCCATAATCGATGTTCATTGTTTTGATAACTTCTAAAATTGCTTCATTTTCAACGTATTCGGCAACGGTTTTAAGATGCAGAAGCGTTGAAATTTGAGCGATAGACTCGACCATGACTTTATCGATAGGATCTTCTAAAATATCACGGACAAAACTGCCATCAATTTTAAGATAATCCACCCTAAAATTTTTCAAATACGAAAACGATGAAAGACCCGTTCCAAAATCATCCAATGAAAACGTGCATCCAAGAGCTTTAAAATGGTCAATAAACTGTGTCACTCGCTTAAAATTGGACATCGCAGATGTCTCTGTAATCTCAAAAATAATCTTTTTTCCATCAATATGATATTTCTCAAATAGCTCTTTAACCTGTCGTTCAAAATCGTCTTTCATCAAAGAATGCCCTGAAAGGTTGATGGCAAAGGTGATGGTTGAGAGTATTGTATTGTCACGAAGTAACCGAAACAACGTCTCAATAACCCACAAATCGATCTTAGGCATCAAGGAGTAGCGTGTAGCCGAAGGTAAGAAAGAGTCGGGGTAAAAAATATCGCCTTCTTCATTTTTCATCCGAATCAGAACCTCGTAATGATCATCCTCACCCTTTAAACTCTTAATCTTTTGAATGTAGAGCATAAATAAATTATGATTGATCGCGTCGTATATCTTTGAAATCCAGTCCATTTCATGGTGAAGGCGCACAAACGATTCGCTTTTTTCATCCATGATGTGAAGATTATTGACCCCATTTTCTTTGGCAATATAACATGCCGTATCGGAAAGACTCAAAAGCTCTAATGCCGTGCCAATCAAACCATCTATCATCACGATACCAATACTCACACCGACCTTAAAGCGCTTACTTGTCCATGTAAAATTAAATTTTTCAACAGTGTTGATAATCTCGTGTGCTTTAGCTTGCGCACTACTAAGATCACAATTACGTAAAACAATACCGAATTCATCCCCACCAAATCGTGCTAGCAGATCATTTTCACCAATACCAGACTCAAACAACGAAGCAATCTGTTGCAACAAAGTATCGCCGGCTAAATGACCCGCACTGTCATTGATCACTTTGAATTTATCCAAATCTAAAAAGAGGAGGGCATGTGTTGTTCCTTTTTCGTGGACTTCCTTGATACTCTCTTCTATTTTTTGCTCAAACATTCTACGATTGAAAAGCCCCGTAAGGCTATCGTGCTGTGCGAGCCATTTGGTTTTCGTCTCTCGTTCAAGTAACTCCGCTATATAAGACTTTATAGAGGCTATCATCACTCGAAATGCCCTAGAGACTTTCGCTACTTCATCATTTCCTTCAACAACAGGCAAAGTGATGTCAAACTTTTGATCGGCTATGTTGGAAGCAACATCTGCAATTTTATTGAGATTTTCGGTTGTTGAACGAATGGAAAACCATGCAAACAAGGCTCCCATGACAATGGCAAGGAAAATGTAAAAAAGCCCTTTCGAAGTAATAACGGACAACTCATCCTCAAGGCTTTGACTGTTCAAAATAATACGTGCATAGCCAATCGTCGTATGATCAATTTTAATGCAATGCACTGAATCTATCAAAGTTGTGTGTTGAATTTGTGCAGCATCGTCTTGATTATTATCGTTTACCATTTCAAGTAATTTAACACTTTTTGGGTCATCCAATGTTTGGTTGAAGTAGCTTTTATCAGTACTTGCTTTGACTTTTCCACGTGCATCCAGTAAAAATACCATATAGATATTTTTGTTGTCATGAAAACCATGTAAAAGTTCATCAAGCGCGATGAGATCATTGTTGAGCAAAGGTATTGTAGCGTTAATGGCAAGAAGCGTTGCGAGTTCTTTACCTTGATTTTCAAGCTGATTTTCCATAAACTCAGACTGTCTTTCCACGAGATCATAGACAACAAAACCCATTAGGACTGCATGAATTAAAACTACATTAAAGATGAGTTTATGCTTAATGGAGCCATAAAAAAACTGAACTATTTTTTTCAGAAAATTCATTTAGGAAGTCCTATCTCTTGATCGTATTGTTCTAAAAATTGAACTACTTTGTCATAGGTTTGATTATTTGCTAGTTCAAATCCAAGAAAACCTGCATTTTGAAGCAATTTTTTCCCTTCTGTATGGCCATCAAGTGTCGCAAGTAAAACTGCAACCTGTTGAGCCAAGCCTTCTGGAACTCTTTCATGAACAATAAAACCGTTATTAACAAGCATCTTCGTTTCCCAGACCACTTCCATTTCTTGCGCCTTTTGAGGGTTTAGTTGACACCAATCCTCATACGAGGTAGGCCAAGTAGCTCCTACTATGGTATCACCACTGTATGCATTCATAATCGATGAAAATTGAGAACCAACATACAGTTTTTCAATATCTTTATCAATGTCTAAGCCATTTATTTTTAAAAAATAAAGTGGCATCATGGCAGCGGCAAGTGCCGTTGGAGCAGGAAAACTTATTTTTTGATGTTTTAGTTGATCAAAAGTACGTAAATGAGAGCTTTTACGGGCTACAAAAATACCTTTAAAGTCAGAATCTGGCTTCATTTTAGCAATCACATGGTATCCATACTGAAAGCTTGTAACGGTTTGATAGGGATTGGGAAGTGAAAAGTCAAAAACATGTGATTGAAGCTTTTGATTATACTGTGCATAATCTTCGGAAGTTTCTAAGACAAAGAGTGTATCGGGAATATTTTTTTCTAAATAATCCAAAATAGGGCGATAGGAGAGAAACATTTTCTGGGTATTGATGTAAAGATGTATGCCGACAATGTAAATCTTTGAAACTACCGCTTTTGATGTCGGTCGATATAAGACTTCTTTGGCAAAACCTTCACATTCTAAAAAAAATATAACGCTAAAAAGAATGTAAAGAACTACTTTCATATGCATCCTTTTTATTTTTTTTAAAATACTTTTTTAATTATATATTAATATAGTCACAAAACACTCATATATTTTTAAAATTTATTGACAAGCAGTATTAAAAATAGTACCATTCCAAAAAAATGAATGACCGTCAGTCATTTAAAAGGGAGCTCATGGCACGCATTATAGATAAAGAAGAGAAACGCTTTGACATTGCTCGCGCTTCAATTCCATTTTTTGCACAAAAAGGCATTGCACAAACCAGCATCGATGAGATTGCAAAGAGCGCAGGGGTAGCAAAAGGGACGATTTATCTCTACTTTAAAAACAAAGAGGAAATTATTCTCACCATTTGGGATATGTTAGCAGCACGCCACCAAGAGGTATTTCATGCACGCATTACAGAAACAATGAGTGCTCAAGAAAAAATTGTAGAGCTTTTTAATTTTAGTGAATGCAAAGAAGATCATGATAAAGAAGAACTGTTAATCCTTTACCAAAACTTTCTAAGCACTATGCTTATCGACAAAACAGGACTTTATACCAATTATTTTGCAACCATTTGCCAAAGAGATTATGACATTATCGCTGAATGCATTCAGCAAGGTATTGCTAAAGGTGAGCTTGAAGTACACGATGTTGATAAACTCACCAATTCTATTATGATTTTTATGGAGGGAACCGTTATTCAAGCTAAAATGAACAATCTTAATTTCGAACAGACACAATCGCGCCTAACCCAATACATTATCTTTTTACTCGATCAATACACAAGGAAAGAACCATGCAAAAATTAACGTTTTTATGCCTCTTCCCATTGTTTGCTTTTGCAGGGAACTTACCTGAACTTCTCAGTCTTGCCGAAGCCAATAAACATGTGGAAGCCTCACGTTATGAGCTTGAAGCGGCAAAAGAAAAAGAGTATGCCACCAAAAGTGGTTATATGCCCAGTCTTAGTTTAGGTGCAAATCAAACCTATAACCAAGAGGAGAGTATGCTGTACCCCGAAAAGAGTCGCACAGGGTCTGCCATAGTCTCATTTACCATTTACGATGGCGGAAAACGTGAAGCGCTGTTTGACCAACAACAAG
>JAVHRG010000066.1:0-5149 GCA_036171535.1 Sulfurospirillum sp.
TCTTGCAATCTGTTCATTATTTACCCTCTACTTTAGCCACATTAGAGACATGAATTGGTTTCTCAATATTTGAAAAACCACCCTTTGGGTTGCTCTCACTTGGCTTAATGGCTTTTTTTACTACTTTGCAACCTTCAACAACGACTTGTGAAGTTTTTGGCAAAACTTGAACAACTTTTGCCTCTTTCCCTTTATCGTCGCCCGCAATCACTTTAACAGTATCGCCTTTTTTAATTTTCATCTTAGTCGCCATTATAGTACCTCCGGTGCCAAAGATACGATTTTCATAAAGTTAGCATAGCGAACTTCACGACCAACTGGTCCGAAAATACGTGTACCGATTGGCTCTCTTTTATTATCAAGAATAACAGCAGCATTTTCATCAAAACGAATCAATGAACCATTCTCTCTTTGGATCTCTTTTTTTGTTCTTACGATAACCGCTTTAACAACTTGTCCTTTTTTCACTTTACCACTTGGCAAAGCTTTTTTGACAGAAGCGATGATAACATCACCTACGGTTGCATAACGACGTTTACTACCACCAAGAACTTTAATACACATGATTTCTTTAGCACCACTGTTATCAGCAACAGCTAATCTTGTAAAACTTTGTATCATTATTCAACTCCCACTTTAACAATAGCGCTAAGTCTAAAAGACTTTCTTTTTGAAAGTGGTCTGCACTCGATAGCGCTTACTGTGTCGCCGATTTTTACTTGGTTGCTCTCGTCATGGACAAGGTATTTTTTGAAACGTTTAACGAACTTGCGATATCTCGGGTGCATTACACGTCTCTCTACCAAAACGGTGATAGTTTTATCACCAGTTTTCTGAACAACTACGCCTTGAATCTCTCGTTTTAAAGCCATTAGTTACCCCTACTTGTTTTGAGCAGAAATTGCCGTATTAATACGCGCGATATCTCTTCTAACTTCTTTAATCTCGTTAGGATTAGTAAGTTGCATTGTTTTTAACTTTTGTCTTAGTGTAAACAAAAGAACCTTTTTCTCTTTTAATAACTCCAAAAGCTCAATTGCGCTTTTGCTATTTAAATCAATATACTTCATTTTCGCTCTCTCGAGTTACAATCTTGGTTTTGAAAGGAAGTTTGTGCATTGCAAGTGTTAATGCTTCACGCGCTAACTCTTCAGGGACACCTGCCATTTCAAAAATAATTCTACCTGGCTTAATATTCATAACCCACTTATCAACTGAACCCTTACCTTTACCCATACGAGTTTCGATCGGTTTAGCTGTTAATGGTTTGTCTGGGAATACACGAATCCAGGTCTTAGCTTGACGTTTAACATGTCTTGTATACGCAATCCTCGCAGCCTCAATTTGACGTGAATCAATACGTCCAGCTTCAACAGCTTTGAGACCGATTTCACCAAAAGAGATTGAAGCACCACTATGGGCCTCACCGCGATTGCGGCCTTTCATCTGCTTTTTATATTTCGTTCTTTTAGGCATTAACATTAGTTTTTACCTCTCTCTTTACGCGCTCTTGGCTTACGTGAATTCTCTTTTTCAGATGCTTCTTCTTTTTCTGGAACAAGTCCTTTAACAAGAACCTCACCTTTAAAGATCCATACTTTAACACCGATAACACCGTATGTTGTGTGTGCTTCAGCAAAACCGTAATCAATTTTTGCTCTTAGCGTATGAAGTGGAACACGTCCTTCAAGATACCATTCAGTTCTTGCCATCTCAGCGCCACCAAGACGTCCAGAGACAGAAATTTTAATACCTTTTGCACCTGATTTTTGTGCACCTTGAATCACTTTTTTCATTGCTCTTCTGAAGGCTACACGACGCTCAAGTTGCATTGCCACGTTTTCTGCACAAAGTTGTGCTGAAGCTTGAGGACGTCTCTCTTCTTTAATGTTGACATTAACGTCTTTATCAATAAGTTTGGTCAATTTCACTCTTAATTTTTCAATATCAGAGCCTTTTTTACCAATAATGATGCCAGGACGTGCAGCAACAACTGTAACTCTAAGCTTTTTAGCAGTACGCTCGATCAAGATTTGACTTACACCTGCATAGTAAAGCTCTTTTTTCAAAAATGTTCTAATTTTGTAATCTTCACCAATGCTTGTCGCTAAGGTTTGTTTACCTGGAAACCAACGTGAATCCCAGTTTCTATTAATACCAAGTCTTAAACCAATCGGATTTACTTTTTGACCCATCTTAGTCTTCCTTCTTTGCAGCTTTTGCTACTTCAACAAATACATGAGAAGTTGGTTTTCTAATGCCACTTGCACTACCTCTTGCTCTTGGCAGAAAACGTTTAAGTACCGGACCTGCGTCAACACGGCAAGAAGCAACAATGACTTCTTGTGGTTCAAATCCGCCATTAGAAACAGCAGAAGCGATCACTTTAGAGATGATTTTTGCACCTTTGTTTGGCATAAATTCTAAACTTGCCATAGCAAGCTCAGCGTTCATTCCTTGAACTTCACGTGCAATTAACCTTGCTTTTGTAGGAGATAATCTGATAAATTTTAATATTGCTTTACTCATAGTCTACCTACTTACCAATTTTTTTCTGAACAGAGCCTTTATGACCCTTGAACGTACGAGTTGGTGCGAATTCACCCATCTTATAACCGATATGGTTCTCTGTAACGTAAACTGGAACAAAGTTTCTACCGTTATGGACGTTAAATGTCAAACCGATCATATCAGGAATAATAGTACTTCTACGAGACCATGTCTTAATCGGCTTGTTTGATTTTGTCTCTTTTGCTTCAACTGTTTTTTTCAACAAATGAGCATCAACAAAAGGACCTTTTTTTAGCGATCTAGCCATCTATTTTCCTTTTCTTCTAGAAATAATCAGTTTGTCGCTCGCTTTTTTCTTACGAGTTTTTCTACCTTTAGTTGGTTGTCCCCATGGAGTTACTGGATGACGTCCTGAGTTGGTTTTACCCTCACCACCACCATGTGGGTGATCAACTGGGTTCATAGCAGAACCACGAGTTTGAGGTCTAATACCACGGTGTCTGTTACGACCCGCTTTACCGATAACAACGTTTGCCCAATCTTCATTTCCAACAACACCAACCGTAGCCATACACTCTGCCAAGATTTGTCTCATTTCACCACTTGGAAGTCTTACCATAACATATTGAGTCTCTTTACCCATAAGTTGAGCGTAACCACCAGCACTACGTGCCATTTGTCCACCTTTACCCGGTTTAAGTTCGACATTGTGTAAGATAGTACCTACAGGGATGCTTTTTAGCTTCATTGCGTTGCCTGGCTTAATGTCAAGTCCCGCTTCTGCTGCTTGAATTTTATCACCTACTTTTAATCCTGATGGTTGAAGAATATAAGCTTTTTCACCGTCAATATAATTAATAAGTGCAATTCTACAATTTCTATTTGGATCATATTCAATAGCAGCAACTGTACCTTCGATATCAAATTTTCTACGTTTGAAATCAATAATTCTGTAAAGTTTTTTTGCACCAGCTTCTTTATGACGAGAAGTGATTCTACCATTGTTATTTCTACCTGCCGTTGCAGCGATTTTCACTAGAAGTGAAGGAACACTAGCTTTAGCAGTAATGTCGCCAGAATCAAGACTTGTTAAAAATCTACGACTTGGGGTATATGGTTTAAATGATTTTATTGCCATGATTACGCCTCCACATTCTCTAGTTTAGCGCCCTCTGGCAACTGAACATAAAACTTTTTAAAATCATTACGTTTGCCTTCAATGCCTTTAAACTTCTTAACTTTCCCCATAACTCTAAGAGAATTGATCTTTAATGGAGTGAAACCAAAGTATTGTTTTAATACCTCTTTTAAACCATTTTTTGTCATTCTTACTGAAGTTTGGATAACAACTGTACCATTCTCTTGAAGGCTCAAGCTCTTTTCAGTATAAAGGATTGCCTTAATATCAGTAATATCAGCCATTCTTAGCCCTCTTTTGTGATTGTTTCAAGCACTGATTTTTCTATGATTACCGCATAGAACGCAGTTGCTAAATACGCATTAAGCTCATTCGCTTCGACAAGGTAGCAGTTTTGAAGATTTCTAAACGCTAACAATGTTTTTTCATCGACCAATTCTTTTACGATTAATGCGTCTCTTGTACCAAGTGTTTGAACGATTTTTGATGCATCTTTTGTTTTACCAGATTCAATAGTCAAAGAATCAACAACAAAAAGTGCGTTGTTAAGCGCTTTTTCATTCAATGCGAATTCAAGTGCTAATTTTTTCTGTTTTTTGTTGACTTTTAAATCATAATTTTTGTTAGCTTTAGGGCCAAATGCAGCACCACCACCAACCCATACTGGACTTCTTCTACTACCAGCACGTGCACCACCTCGACCTTTTTGAGCCCAAGGTTTTTTACCACCACCGCTTACTTCACCTTTTGTTTTGGTGTTCGCAGTGTTTGAACGAAGTGCAGCTTGGTATGATTTGACATAAAGATATAGGTTATGTGAATGGACTTCTTCAAAACTTGCAGGAAGAGCCATTGCACCAACATTTTCTAATTTTTCATTTAATACGATTGCACTACTCATTTAACAATCCTTGCTTTACCTAATGATCCATTTGCACCTGGAACTGAGCCTTTAACAGCTAGGATACCATTTTGTGCGTCAAATGAAACGATCTCATTTTTTACCGTAACTTGAGTGTTACCATAGTGACCAGGCATTTTCTTGCCTTTTTGAACACGACCAGGCCATTCACAGTTACCGATTGAACCGGGTTGTCTGTGAAAACGACTACCATGTCCACCAGGACCACCTTGGAAATTGTGGCGTTTAATAACACCTGCAAAACCTCTACCTTTAGTGTTCAAAGACACTTTAAGTGTTTTTGCTTCGCCCAAAGGTGCTGTATCTAAGTCGCCAGCTTCTGCATTCGCAACATCAAGTGTTACAAAACGATTGAATGCAGCAGAAAGGTTATATTTTTTTTGCTGACCAACAATAGCTTTGTTCATTTTTTTGCCACTAACATACGAAACTAAAGCACGTTTTTCAGCGTTAACTTCACATACTTTTGCTTCTAAAACTCTGAGTAAAGTGACCGGAACGCTTGGTACTGCGATTGTTCGGCTCATGCCGATTTTTTCAATAATATATTCCATCATTACCCCTTATTTGCCCATAGC
>JAVHRG010000067.1:0-5086 GCA_036171535.1 Sulfurospirillum sp.
GGAAACACCTCTTCATCTGCCTCATTAAAAGTAAGCTTTAGTCTATAGTGGCTAAGGATAAGTTTTTGGGCTTTGCCTAAAAATCGTGATCCATAGAGTTCTTAAAGAGCTCTATTATTGAAAGGAAAAATGATGTTTGAAAATCTTGCAAAAGCTGGAAAATATTTGGGTCAAGCCGCACGTTTAATGGTGGGAGTGCCTGATTATGACACGTATGTACAACATATCCGTCTAACGCATCCTGAACAAACACCCATGAGCTACGAAGAGTTTTACAGAGAGAGAGTTGAAGCACGTTATGGAGGCAAAAATGGTGGACGCTGTTGTTGATGAGAATTTAAGTTATACTGCACCCCTTCCTGTGACAATCCTTACGGGGTTTTTAGGAGCAGGCAAGACCACACTAATCAACTATCTTTTAGAACACAATCACGGTGAACGCATCGCGATTATTGAAAATGAGTTTGGTGCCGTCAATGTCGATGGTGCACTACTAAAAAAAGACTCCGATGTTGAAATCGTTGAACTCAGCAACGGCTGTGTCTGCTGTAGTATTAGAGGCGAGTTAACCCAAGCACTTCACGAATTGCTTGCCAAAATAGACTCTGGTGCTTTTAAGGCCGACCGCCTTCTTTTAGAAACAACAGGACTTGCTGATCCAGCACCGATTGTTCAAGCTTTCTTTGTTGATGAAATTATTCGTGAGCGCATCATGTTAGATGCGGTTATTACCCTAGTTGATAGCATTCATATCATTAAACAGTTGGATGAACATAGAGTTGCCGCTTCCCAAATTGGTTTTGCAGATCGCATCATTCTGACTAAAGCAGATAGTGTTGATGAGGCACACAAAGAGCGTGTACTCTCACGCATTAACGCCATCAACTCCAAAGCCGAAATTTTTGAAGCCTTTAACGGTGCTTTACCCAAAGAGATTTGGATAGGAATTGGCGCATTTGATCTGAATGATACGTTACATGTAAACCAAGGTTTCTACCAAGCCAAAGATGTTCAAAACATCCAATTCAAGAGTTTTAGTGCCCAAAAACAGACACAATCTTGGAATGATGATATCACCTCCTATGTCTTTGAGGCGGGGGAACTTGACATCAAAAAAATTGGTGCCTTTATGGAAACCCTTGTTGAAGAGTATGGCAATGATATGCTGCGTTACAAAGGCGTTCTTGCCGTAGAAAGTGATGAGCGTCGCTTGATCGTTCAAGGGGTTCACAAAGTCGTTGGATTTGATTTTGGAGCACCGTTTGAGAGTGACCGAAAATCATTACTCGTGGTGATTGGTCGTTATCTACCATATGAAAAGCTCAAAACCGAGTTTCTTCAAACCATAGCTTCATAAACTTTTGGGGGAAGCATTCACTTCCCTCTGCTTTCAAATGAGCTATAATATCCGTTTTAAAATCCAAAGGTAATGATATGCGTTGCAAAGAAATGAGTTCTTTTATTGTCATGGACATTGTTAAAGAGGCTGAAAAGTTTAAAGACAGTATCCATTTTGAGATCGGTCAGCCCGACCTTCCCCCCTCCCCTAAGGTTAAAAAAGCGTTACATGTAAGCATTGATGAAAATCGCTTTTCCTATACTCAAAGTAATGGACTTATCGCACTTCGTGAAAAAATAGCCAAACATTATGCTGTAACCTACAATGTCAAAATAGACATTGACCAAATTTTCTTAACACCGGGAACCAGCGGCGCATTTTTAATCGCTTATGCCCTCACCCTGAAAGCCGGAGCGAACTTGGGACTCAGCGATCCTTCCTATCCCTGTTACAAAAATTTTGCGCATCTTCTTGACATTAAACCTCAGTTTATGCCCATCGGCAAAGAGGACGATTTTGAATTACATGTAAAGGATTTAAAACCTCATCAATTGGCTGCGCTACAAATCTCTTCACCTGCCAATCCTACGGGAAATATTTATAAAAAAGAGAATCTCAAAGCACTTGTTGAATACTGTGAAGCCCATCATATAGCCTTTATCTCTGATGAATTGTATCATGGTCTCACCTATGAAGAAAATGCCCATAGTGCACTTGAGTTTAGCAAAAATGTCTTGGTTATTAATGGTTTTTCCAAGTATTACTGTATGCCCGGTCAGCGTTTGGGTTGGGTGATTGTTCCTAAAGATAAAGTACGCCATGCCGAAATCGTTGCTCAAAATCTTTTCATCTCAGCCCCAACACTGAGCCAATACGGAGCGCTTGAAGCCTTTGATGAAGCGTATCTCTCAAAAATAAAAGCCGAATTCAAAGCCAGACGTGATTTTTTATACACCGAACTCTCCACGCTTTTTGAGATCGATGCAAAGCCTGAGGGAGCTTTTTATATCTGGGTAAATATTTCGAAGTATTCAGATGATAGTTTTGCGTTTGCCAAAGAACTCTTAGAAAATATCCATGTTGCAACAACACCGGGCATTGACTTTGGAAGCAATGGAACAGATCGCTACCTTCGCTTTGCCTACACACGCAATATAGAACATATGAGAGAAGGCATTGAACGACTCAGGGATTATTTGTCCAAAAGAAGATAAAATCCACTCAAATATACATAAGGAAGAACGATGACCATCTCTAAAAATTCGGTGGTAACACTCGAATATACCATTACGGACACCACTAAAAACTTGCTTGATTCTGGCGCTGATCCACTTATCTATCTTCATGGTGGCTACAACGATATTTTTGCTAAAATTGAAAAAGAGTTGGATGGCAAAAAAGTAGGCGATAGTATCACGGTACAACTCACTCCTAAAGAGTCTTTTGGCGAATACGATGACTCCTTAGTCACCATTGAAGAACGTGGTGAATTTGATGACCAAATCTTTGTTGGAGAGCAATTTGTTGAAATCATTGAAGATGAAGACGATGCCGTGGAAGATCAAAAGATCTCTTACACCATCAAAGAGATCACCAAAGACAATGTCACACTTGATGGCAACCACCCACTTGCAGGCATTGATGTTATCTTTAAAGCAAAAGTATTAGACGTGCGTAAAGCCACTGCAAAAGAGATCAAAGAAGAGCACGCACGATAGAAAATTTAATTCAAGATGGTTTTTTTGACTATCTTGAATTAAATAAATTTTATATCTTTGCCCTCATAAAGCTACGGTCTACTCTCTCATAACCTTTACATGTAAAACAGTTTCAAACCTTAACTCCGCTATAATTTCGTTATTCAATCAAAGAGCCATTAGCACCATGAACATCAACACATTCAGAGCTTTTCAAAGCCGAAATTATCGACTCTTTTTTGCAGGACAATCCATCTCTCTTATGGGCACATGGATGCAACGTACTGCCGTTTATTGGGTTATCTACATGCAAACGAACTCTGCTTTTATACTGGGTCTTAGCGTGTTTGCAAGCCAATTTCCTTCGTTTCTATTTTCACTGCTTGGCGGTACGATCGCCGATAGGTATGATCGTTTCAAAGTCCTTCTCCTCACTCAGATTGCTTCGATGGTACAAGCCATTGCGATGACATTGGTGGTTGTCTTTACGGATTATTCGGTGGTGGAGCTTATTGTTCTTAGTGTCCTATTGGGCATTGTCAATGCATTTGATGTCCCCGCACGTCAGTCTTTAGTACATTACATGGTTGAGCGAAAGGAAGATGTCGGCAATGCGATAGCTCTTAATTCGACTATGGTCAATCTAGCCCGTCTCATCGGTCCTGCCGTTGCGGGCTTTATCCTCGAAACGTTTGGAGCTGGTATCTGTTTTATGCTCAATGCTCTGAGCTTTATTGCGGTTATTGTTTCACTGCTTGCAATGAAATTACCCGCGTATATTCCCCAAGCGCGTACTCAAAAAATGCTCACTGATCTTAAAGATGGACTACATTATTTAAAATCAACGCCCTCTCTTGGTATCTTAATTTTACTCCTTTCCCTTATGAGTATCCTTGTACTTCCTTATACGACTTTATTTCCGATTATTGCAAAGGAAACATTAGGAGGAGATGCAACAATTTACGGCTATTTGAACAGCTTTGTGGGGGTGGGAGCTTTGAGTGGTGCAATACTTTTGGCTTCTTTAAGAACCAATAGCAATCTCAGAAAATTACTGATCATCGCTACCACGCTTTTTGGCTTAGGCATACTCCTTTTTGCACTCTCCCATACGCTCATTTTTTCTTTTCTATTTTGTACCCTTGCAGGCTTTGGCATGATGTTACATGTCACCATCATCAATACCTTGCTTCAGACCACCTCTTCAAGTGAGATGCGTGGACGTGTGATTAGCTATTTTGCAATGGCTTTTTTTGGTATGCAACCCCTTGGCGCACTCTTGATAGGAACCATTTCACACTATATCGGAGCCGCCGAAACCCTTCTTTTCGAGGGATGTTCTGCACTTATCATCATTGCACTCTTTTTGCCGTACTTATGGAAAAGTGTAAAACACGCCAAGACATCATAACTAGGCTATAATGCTTCTATTAGACCTAAAGGCATTTCGATGAAAAATATTAGTGAAGAAAAACGAATCGTTGTCCTCATAGATGCAGATAATGCCCAACAAAGCAAGATCGAACTTGTCCTTGCAGAACTCTCAACACATGGTCATATTATTGTGAAGCGAGCCTATGGCGACTGGTCGAGCAGTTATCTCAAAAATTGGAAAGAGATCCTTAACGAGCTTGCGGTGCAACCTATTCAACAGTTTGCCTATACGACAGGAAAAAATTCTACAGATGCTTCCATGATTATTGATGCAATGGATCTGCTTTACACCCAAAAGTTTGATGCCTTCGCACTGGTTTCCAGTGACAGCGACTTCACCAAACTCGCATCTCGCCTCAAAGAATCAGAGATTTATGTATTTGGATTTGGCGAACACAAAACACCTATTTCGTTTCGTAATGCCTGTGATGACTTTATTTTCACGGAAAATCTCAGTATTAATGCCGAAACGCTTGAAGATGCCCCTGAAGAAATCAAAACCACCAATAAAGCATCCAATGACGATAGTTTAAAAGAGCTCATAAAGTTATTACTGGTAGGCTGGGAAAAGACCCAAGATGATGAGGGTTGGGCAAGTGTATCCGCCGCAGGGGCA
>JAVHRG010000068.1:0-5085 GCA_036171535.1 Sulfurospirillum sp.
TTTGCCATACCAACGCCCCAGCTCGCACACATTTAGGCAATAACAATCCCCAAGCGGGACTTTCTACTGTCACGGGCAATCTTCAAACCATGTATAGCTTTGCTCCCGTAACCCAACAAACCATTGCGGCGACAATCAACCCTTGGGAAAACACCCTCTACCCTGAACGACTCGAAGCAGCCTATCAAAAAAGTGCTACCCATTTTGATGAAAGCAAAATGCTTGAGTATCTAACGCAAGATAATTGGAGCATTGCTTATGCCAAGCGTGGTGGAAAAATGGGCTGGGAAAATGGACAAGACACCTCGGCATGGAGACTTTTTCCAGACCTAAGTCCATCCGATCTGCCTGCAAAAGTAGATGGATTTGTGCGCACTAAAAGTAAAGAACGCGCCCTTTTTGGAGACATCACAGGCTGGCGTGCGATTAACTTTATGCCGTATGGTATTTTTACGCCGATGAGTGGTAGTGTCTCTGGCATCTACATTCGCCTTCCTAAAACCTTTATGCAAGATGATCAAGGAGTGTGGAGTGAAGCCATTTATGTTCAAAATCTTAATCTTTTGGAGCGCGCCATTACCGACAGACTTGAAGCGAATGATCCTAAAACCTACTATGGCAAGGCAAGCAATGTGGAAGTGCATCGTGGGCTTTATCCACTTTACACGGAGTTTGCTCACCCGTTGCATTATGTGGATTTACGCGCCAAAGGGACACGTGCAATCCGCGTGAAAGAGATACGCTACATGGTTAAAACCAAGATGTTTTACCCCGGAGAAGCGGTCGAAAAAGATGAAGACGCACCCATCTATCTCAATGAAAAGCAAGGCTGGATTAACAACGGTGCAGGCTGGATTTTGGCTGGATTTATCGAAGATGCGAAAGGAAATTTGCGACCACAAAAAGCCGAAGAGTTGATGCAATGCATTGGCTGTCATAGTGACAATTACGGGTTTGAGCCCTCCTCTTTTACCTCTGGTAGTAGCAATACGATTGATTCGACGTGGGCATTTCCTCGTAAATTTCCCGAAAAGCTTGGGTGGGCTGAGATGGATTATCTTGCCTACAGTATGAAAGAAGGCAAAGCGACTTCGCATAGAGGTGATCCCTTTAACCGTAAAGCAAATCAAGGTGAATTTGGCTATTTTTTGAAGCATGTTGTAGGAGCCAATCTGTACGGTGTAATACCCGCGAGTATGGAAGCTTTTTTGATGGAGACTATCACAAAAGAGCACGGTTACAGCGATTATTGGCGTGCTTTGGACATAAATCGCTTTGATACGTTAGTCGAACAACAACGTTTACATGTAAAGCTGATGGGTGAATTTGTGGATCACAAAGCGTATCTTACACAAGAGGGATTTATTCAACCAAGCTTACTCTATCCCACCGAAGAAGAGGCGTTAAGTGGTGCGATAGGTTACCGAAAAGTGGTTGCGACGCAACGCTTTACTTTAGGAAAAGATGTGTTTTCCCAAACCCCTTTTACCTTTCGTTACGCAAGAGTTGGCAAAGAAACCTACACGCACCTTAATGGTACACCTTATAAAATAGGTGAAATCATTACCGATCGTCCTGTTGAAAAAGAAGCCATTTTAACCCAAGGAGCGGGTATTACAGAAACATTGATCGATGAAAAGGATGTGCTGTATGATGGCGAATATCTGCCACTGTTAAACTATCCTTTGGTTTATGAGAAGGTGAATAATTAACATATAATATCTTTACATGTAAAGAGGGGAAGAGTACATATCTCCCCCTCTTTTTTTACAAAACTATTTTTTCTCTTTACGCTGTTTTTCCCACTCATCCCACGATTCTGGTCTGGTGTCATTATGCTTAAAGAGCGTCTCGCCTAAGTCTTTATGTCCAACAAACTTATGGCAACTGGTACACTGCATTGCCTCTTTCGTCCCTTGAAACGCTACATATTTAAGATGCATCTTGCTTGAAGATGCATCTTTGAATGCTTCTTGATTGGCTTTTTCCAAAAGAGTACTGTGACATGCTAAACAGGAGCTATCATAGGTATAATTTTTACGGGCATGCTCACGATTGGCTAACCAATCTTTTTTACTCGCATCGCCTGTAAGCGTTGTCCACCCCTCTGCAATGCCATTTTTAGCTTTCACTCCTAAATAAGCAATGAGAGAACTATGTGGCAAGTGACACTCCGTACATGTGGCTTGTACCCCTTTTGGATTGGCATTGCCATGAATGGGGTCTTGTAAATGCGTTTGAGCTATCAAGCCATCCCATGAATGGCACGCGCCACAGAACGGTGCATCGCCTGTTGCCTTCACCACTTTTGTTCCACCCCATACGAAAACTAATGCGACACAAAAACTCACCAATGCGGTTATGATAATAATCTTTTTCATCTGCCCCTCCTTACTTAACGATCAGCTGTTTCATGGTTTTTTGACCATGACACTGGACACAAAGATTTTGTGACGGCTGATGCGATTTGTGGCAAAGATCACAATCAATATTGGTGAAGTGCGGTGAAGCATGAATGTTGTTGTTATGCCCTAAATGCCCTGTCCGCTCTTGCAGTTTCTCATAATTTTCATGGCATTTAAAACAGGTTGCCTTCATCGCGCTAGAATAATCTTCCGCTTTTTCTTCACTGTGGCACTCTTTACATGTAAGCCCTAATTTTTGATGTACTCCTTGTATCGGATAGTTTTTTTCCGAATATTTTTCATTCAAGTTAGGCGTCACACTTAAAGACCCACTCTCATTGGCTGCCATTGAAAATGTGCAAAAACCGCCTAAAAGAACCATGCTGATGAGGAGTTGTTTCCATAGCTGTTTCATCATTAGCTCCTTACCATTTTTTGATAACGCTCAGCAATAGCAAAACCAGCACGGCGTCCAAAGACAATACAATCTACAACAGAGTTTGACCCCAATCTGTTATAGCCATGCCTTCCACCCGTCACTTCACCACAGGCGAATAATCCCTCAATGAGCTTTCCAGATTTATTGAAAACTTCGCAATTAACGGTCGTATGAACACCACCCATACAGTGATGAATCTTAGGACCTGGTCGTGCTGCAAAAAAAGGTGGCTGCTCAATCGTAATCGTGGCTCCTTTGTATTTGGAAAATGTACGATTAAAGTCAGGGTCTTTCCCTGCTTTTACATAAGAATTGTATTTTTTAAGCTCTTCTAAAAAAGGCTCTTTATTAATGTTAAATTTAGCGATCATTTCATCTAACGTCTCAAACTGATATACGGCACCTGCTTCAATGCCACGTTGCAATTCATCAATTTCAACTGTTTTTGCACCATTAACATCCATAAATAGGATCGGATGGTTTTTACCGCCCTCATTCATGGCAAAAATAGCATCCGAACTAATTTTACGATCGGCG
The DNA here is from genome assembly GCA_036171535.1 of Sulfurospirillum sp. GTDB lineage: Bacteria > Campylobacterota > Campylobacteria > Campylobacterales > Sulfurospirillaceae > Sulfurospirillum. The sequence continues at coordinate 3,382 of JAVHRG010000068.1, forward strand.
ATTTCATTGACAAATCGACGTCCTGTTTTGGGGTTAATCATCATGCCAAAACTGTATCCACTCGTGATCGTACGAAAGGCAAAGCCAAAGCTATCTTCATCCGCAGAAGTCACGTGCATGATTTGAATGTATTGCATATCAATGAGATCGACATCGTCTTTGATGAGTTTTTGAATCGTATAGCCTGTTGCACCGTAATGGTTGGTGGTTGGCATATTGGGTGTGAGTGAAGGATCAAAAATCTGTCTCACTTTTGGGTCAGCCGCCCAACCACCTGTCGCCAAAACAACGCCAGCATTGGCACGGTAATACTTGACTTTGCCCGTTTTATTGTCATTTTCATCAAAAGCACGATCAAATTTAAACTCATACTTTTCACGTACTTTCATACCAATGACAATGCCTTTGTCGTTGTACACCAACTCATCCATAATAATCCGTGTGCGTTGTTGCCCACCACGTTTGATGATCTGCTCTTGCAGAGGCATCGTTATGTACGAACCAACACCTACAGAATGGTTACGAGGAGCGCTATGTCCTCCGCTTCGACTAAAAAGCTTCCATTTTACCCCATTATCCACGAGCCAGTTAAACGCATCTAAACCTTCATACGCCATAATGCGCACCATCTCTGGATTGTTTAGGTTATGCCCGCTTTTGAGCGTATCTTTGATGTGCATTTCAGGATCATCCACCACACCATTCTCTTTTTGAATCGATGTTCGAGACATCGCGTAAGAGCCACCACTGATGGAAGAGTTCCCGCCCATGTACTGCATCTTGTCTATCATCAATACATTTTTAAGCCCTTTATCCATCATCGAAAGCATCGCAGCTGTACCCGCATACCCGCTACCAACAACAATGGCATCGTACTCTTCATCCCATTTAGGAACATCTTTTTCCAACATTTTTGCTTGCACATCCAATGTAGAAAAAAGTGCCATACCCCCACCAAGTAATGCAAGTTTTTGCATCGCTTTTCTTCGTTGTATGTCTAACATGTTAGACCTCCTCTTTGTATAAGAACGTAACGCGTTCCAAACCAAAGATTAGGACAATTCAAACCAAAAGAGTGAACAAAAAGTGCTTATTGAGAGAAAAAAGCAGAGAAAGAGAAGGATTTTATGAGGTAATAAAAATGAAAAAATCACTGCTCTGCGCGAAGTCTTCAAGATAGCTTTGGCGTGAAGTATGGTGAAATTGTAAGATCGGCATGATGGTTGCCTCATAGGTATTGGCTTTATAAAAGGTGGTATAAATCTTTTGAATAAATTCATCCAAGTCATTTTTAGAAGGATCAAAATGTATCTTGGCATACTTGCCCGCTTCAAACTCTTTGATGGGGAAATTTTTCTTATTTCGAGGTTGCGTTTCATCTAAAATCACCCCAAAAGCATAAGGCATAACACTGTCAACTTCTGTAAGACTTAGTTTGGGATCATTCATATAAATCCCCACTAAAAGGAACTCATTTTTTGCCAAATCGCGACAATTTTCAAACAAATCTTCCACATTAGAAAGCGCTTTGTCACTCATCGTATTGTAAATATGCAGCATCTTCATCGAAGTAAGCTCCACAATTTCATACTCATGGCGTTCAAAGAGCAAAGAGGCGTGCATGTCGGTAATGTGATGATCTCTAAAATCGCTAGGAGAGAGTGCATACGCCTTCTCAAAGGCACGAATATAGGACTGGTTGTA
>JAVHRG010000069.1:0-21880 GCA_036171535.1 Sulfurospirillum sp.
GGCGTCGATGAAGCTCAATTTTGAGGAAGCCGCGAAGCTTCGTGACATCATTAACTCCATCAAAGATGCTTTACATGTAACGCATGTGGAGCTTTCAAAACTTGAAGATTACGATGTGTTTGCGGTTGAAATTATGGAAAAAACGGCGGTGATTATGCGTCTGTTTATTCGTGGCGGAAAGATTGTCTCCACGTCGCACACACTCATGCACAATACGTATGGCTTTGAAAAAGAAGAGCTATATCAGCGAGCACTCTTCGAGTTTTACAACCCAATGAATCAAACTTTTGCCAAGCAGATTCTCATCGCAGAATCTTTTGCTGAACAAGAGTCCATCAGTCAATTTTTAAGTGAAAAATTTGGACAAAAAATAACGATAAGCGTCCCGCAACGCGGTGAAAAACTGTACCTCACCTCTATGGCACAAGAGAACGCCAAAACCATTTTAATCCAGCACAGTACGAAAAACAACAACTCCCTCGCAGAACAAATGCAAACACTTTTTGACTTTACAGCCTTTCCTAAACGTATCGAGATTTTTGACAACTCACATCTTGGAGGAAAGTCTCCTGTGGGCGGGATGGTCGTGTGGGATGAAGGATTTGATAAGGCCAGTTACCGTCGTTATGAACTGCACCATGAGGATGAATATGCACAGATGAGAGAGATGTTAGAACGCCGTATTAATGATTTTTCCAAAGAATCAGCTCCCGATCTTTGGGTACTTGATGGAGGTGAAACCATTTTAAAACTTGCCAAAAGCCTGCTCTCTCAAAAAGGGGTACAGGTCGATTTGCTTGCGATCGCCAAAGAAAAACGCGATGCCAAAGCGCATCGTGCGAAAGGAAGTGCGCACGATCTTCTCTACAATCAGAACCAATCCTTTGAACTTCCTCCTAGTGATAAGCGTTTGCAGTTTATTCAACGACTTCGTGACGAAGCACACCGTTTTGCCATCACCTATCATCAGAAGAAAAAACGAGGTCAAGATATGAGCTTGGAACTTCTGAAAATCGATGGAATAGGTGCGGCAACTCTCAAGAAACTTCTGCTTTACTTTGGAACCTTTGAAGCGATTTACACTGCAACACAAGAAGAGTTAGAGGTCACGATTGGTAAATCATTAGGTACACTCCTCTTTAACAGCTTAAAAAAGTAGGTTAGTTTTAAGTATAAGTGAGTTAGAATTGAACTTTCAACGTTCACTAAAGGATCGTCATTTGATACTTTACGATAAAAGTGGTCTATTTCTAGGAATGGGAACCCAAGAGTTGTACCTATTGGGGTACGAAGACATGGAAGAGTTTCGTAATTATCACAATGATTTTGCTGATCTCTTTGTGAATAAACCAGGTTTTATCTTTAAGTTTAAAAACTTCTCATGGATTGATTATGCTCAGCATAGTGGCACACCCAATAAACGTGTTTTAATCAAAACCAAAAATGGCAAAGAAATTGAGACATCTCTTACGATCAATGAAATATATCTTCAAAAAGAGCTCAACGGTTCATTTCTTTTTTACAGTGTAGACCTTAACAACGCGCCATTTAAACATGACCTACCTATTTCAGTTAACAAAACTCAAACCTTTGACCCGATAGAAGAAGAAGAATCATCTCCCGCCTTGATTCCATTAGAAGAAGCTTTTATTGAAGATGCACCATCTTTCGTGTCACCAACTATCAACTTTGATTCTCCATTATCCCTATCTACCCCCGAGCTAGAGGACAACTTTATAGCCCCAACGTTAAAACCTTTGGAAGAAACTATTGCAAAGCCAAAAGAAGAAAGTGATTTAAAGATCCCTTCATCACTTCCACTTCCAGAAGATTCATTTGATTTTAAACTCAAATTTGACAATAATATTTTAGAAGAACCAAAAATTAAAGAAAAACAAGAAGAAGATATTTCTTTTGAATATCACTCTATCGATCAGATAAAAATAAATGATCTTGATTTTGTAGCACCTGTTGAAAATTATCCTGACGACAAAGAAGAAAATCTCCTTGAAGATGCAACGCTGTTTGTCGAAGAGCTCCGAAAAGCCCCAGTGCCTCTGCCAACGGAGGATGAAGAGTTTGATCTTGCTCTGTGTGCGGAAGAACTAGGACTAGATATTAGCACGTTAGCACAAATCCTTGAAGAGTATATCAATGCCTTAAATATTGCGATGCCTCTTTTATTGCAAGCTATTAATGACAATAACCGTAACAATGCAAAAGAAGAAATTACAAAACTCAAAAGTATTGCACTTCATTTACAAATAGTCTCACTTTTCCATCAATTTGAACATCTAGAGACTAGTTTAGAGTTTGACACCAAAGAGGAAATTCTCCAAACATTGAATAACCTTCAAGATGTGGTTGCTCATTTCAAGGAGAATGTTTTATGAATAAACTGATTTTGAGCCTTTTTTTACTTCTATCCTCTGCATTTGCAGATCATTTTCGTGATGCAATGCTGGAATATAAAAGCGGTAATTTTATACATGCAAAAGAGCTTTTTGAACTCTCTATTAAAAAAGATAATTCAATACAGGGGTACTTTTATCTTGGGAAAATGTATCTTTACGGTGAAGGCGTTGAATCCAACCCAGCACTTGCGATTCCCTACTTAGAACAAGCGGTAATGAAAGGCAATATTAAGGCAAAATGTTACCTTGCCGAAGCCTATCTTAAAAATAAAGTCAAGCATGATGAAGCTGTCTCTCTTCTGAACCAAGGGGCCAAAGAAAGCGCTACATGTAAAGACATTGCTTCTGCCTACAATATACTACTAAACAGTTAATAAAGGACACCAACCATGAAATTAACGACTCAGCATACGTTAAAACATATCAGCCAATACCCTCTGATTATTCTTTTTATTTTTTCCAGTTACTTTCTCTTTTTATCTTACAAACAATTAGATACAACATTAACACTGAAGAACAAAATAGAAAGCACCAGAGTTTTAAGTACACTATCGATTGAACTTGCAAAAGAGAGGGGTCTTAGCGCTTCTTACCTTTCAAGCCAGGGAAGTATTGCAAAAGAATCTCTTCAAGAACAACGTGTAGCGGTTACAAAAGCCATTACGGAGTTTCATAACTTTTATCAAACGCATGAAGTAACACCAAATATTAAAAATACGATTCTTTATATTAATAAAATCGGTGATATGCGTCAAGCTGTCGATAAATTTTCGATTGACTTTAATAAAATGTTCTTTGATTACTATAGTCAGATTAATACATTCCTCTTAAAAGAGCTGGAGACGCTTGGCACTATCAATTCCAACTCTAATATTTCAAATCTTACGTATTCCTTGGTCTCTGCCTACAAAAATATTGAATACCTCGGACAAGAAAGAGGTTTCGTTTCTAAAATCCTCAGCCAATACGTTCCTTTTAGCCCTAAAGATCTTGAAATTTGGATTAGTATTTTCGGCGTTTCAAATATTTTTGATCATACAACGATTAACGACCAAACAACGCGTTCGCAAATTGAAACGCTTTACAAACTTCCAGAGAATATCAAACTTGACGAAGAAATCACCCAAGTAAAAGCCGAACTTATCACAGCAGCACAAAGCGGTGAATACTTAATCGACCCTACTCTCTGGTTTGGTCTTTTAACGAAAAAAATTGATATTCTTGACAAATCTGCCCAAATTATTAAAGTTTCTCTTAATGTAGAAGAAAAAAACTACGATACTCAAAATATGGGACAATTGATTGGTGCAGGACTTACATGGATTATTTCCATCGTTTTGATGTTCCTAGGACTTGGGCTTTCAGGACAATTTAGAAAGAACGTTCAAGGACTTGAAAATATCTTTACACGTGTTGAAGAACTTGCGGGAACCAAAGAAAAAGTAGACTTCAATACAGCGGAAGGTATGAACGTTGCCTATGGCATTATCGATCGGGCGATTGAAAATATCGCTAAAGAAAAGAAAAATGCGGAAGAAGCCAGTGCCGCAAAGAGTATCTTCTTAGCCAATATGTCCCATGAAATCAGAACCCCACTTAATGGTATTATTGGATTTACAGAACTTTTGAAGAACTCAGACCTAGATGAAGAAAAACGTGAATTTGTTGACGTTATTGAAAAAAGTTCTGAAAACCTTTTAGCCATTATTAATAACATTCTTGATCTTTCGAAAGTGGAGAGCAATAAAATCGAAATCGACGAAATTCTCTTCTCCCCTATTGATGAGTTTGAAAATGCCATTGAAGTATATGGACCAAAAGCAGCAGAAAAAAATATTCAACTTTCTTTGTATATTGACCCAAGTTTACACAACTATCTTAAAAGTGATGCCGTTAAAATCAAAGAAGTACTCATCAATCTTATGAGTAATGCCGTTAAATTTACTCCCAACAATGGTCAAATCACCGTAGAAATAAAAAGAGTGGATAATGCACCACTTGATAAAGCACGTGTACTCTTTAGTGTACAAGATTCTGGTATTGGTATCAACAAAGATAAAATTGAAGGTATTTTTGATGCCTTTAACCAAGCCGATTCTACAATTACACGTAAATTTGGAGGAACAGGACTTGGTCTTACCATCTCTTCAAAATACATTGCTCTTATGGGTGGTCGTTTAGATGTTGAAAGTGACGAAGGTAAAGGTAGCCGCTTCTTCTTTGTGTTAGACCTTTTAGAGTCAAGTTCAAGTGGTACCGACTATAAAGATCACTTTAGCGACTTTAACTGTGCAATTTATTCACCATTAAACAGCAATAAAGCACATACTGAATTTATGTACGATTACTTTACTTACTTTGGTGCCCACGCAAAATACTATACCGATTTCCCTGCACTTAAAAATCTTATCTTTAAAGCAGGAAGCAATATCATTGTAGCGGATTATAACAATCTAACGAAAGAAGAGCTAGAAGAGTATAAAAAGATCAAATTACCTATTATCTTAATCTTTAAATCTTCACAACAAGTTAAATACAATGAGTTTAATACGAAATACATTACGCCAATTTATGAACCAATCAATGTATCAAAACTCGTTAGAGCGCTAGAATCAAAACGCGAATTTTTACCTGCAAAAGAAGACCATATTGAACCACAACCATTACCAAAAGTTACTTTTGGTAAGAAATTCAAAGCGAATGTTCTTGTTGCTGAAGATAATGAGATCAATCAAAAATTAATTCGCAGAACATTAGAAGATCTAGGCCTTAATATTACTATTGTACCTAATGGTCTTCAGGCTGTAGAACGCCGTCGTAATGATAACTTTGATATGATCTTTATGGATATTGCGATGCCAGTTATGGATGGTATTGAAGCAACTCATAAAATTCTCGAGTATGAAGAGCAAAATCATCTCCCCCATATTCCTATCGTTGCTATCACTGCCAATGCTCTCAAAGGCGATCGTGAACGCTTTATGAAAGAAGGATTGGATGAATATATAACAAAGCCAATCAAAAAAGACAGTATTATTAGTATTCTTAACCTCTTTATTCAAGATAAAATTGATTTTACGGCACAAGAGGAAATTCCAGTTGCTGAAGTTAAAAAACCCAGCATAGAACAACATCTATCCGAAGAAATACCACATGCGCCACACTCATCAAGTATGGAAGAAATTGAGAGTAGTAGCCCTACTATTTCTGAAGCAAGTATCAACGAATCAATAGCCCCAGCCGTTGAGATCAAAGATGTACTTGTTTTGAAAAAAAGCCCTATTGAAACAAAAATATTTACAAGTGTTTTAAGTAAAATGTGTGAATACGTTGAATCTGCTATCTCATACAATGATTTTAAACAAAAAATTGAATCGAAACACTATAAAGTTATTCTTTTTGATAAAGAAATGCTTCTTGATGATGTAGAAATATTTTCAACATGGGTTCAGGCAACTGAAAAAGAGCACCATATAGGTAAAATTCATACGATTATGTTTATTGATCCAAAAGATAAAAATCAAGATACCACCGTTGCTTTTGATGCTATTTTACCAAATCAAATTAGCAAAAAAGACCTTGAGACACTTATCCATAAGTTTATTTAAAAGGCTATATGATGGGAAAACAATTAAAGATTTTAGCAGTTGATGATGATTTTATTAATCTCAAGCTCATTAGTTCAATGCTACGAAAAAATCCTCATGTAGGGGTTATTATTGAGGCGACCAATGGATTAGATGCTATCAATCTTTTAAAAATGCAAGGAGATATTGATCTTGTATTACTTGACATCAAAATGCCAGTGATGGACGGTATTGAATTTTTAACGAATATTCAGTCTATGATGGAATTTAAGAAACTTCCTGTCATTGTCTTAACTACAGATGAAACTCGTAAGCATGAAGCATTTGATCATGGAGCTTTTGATTTTTTAGTTAAACCTATTAGGGAGCATGAGCTTAGTAGTAAAATTGCAAAAGTTGCTGATCTTTTTTGATCAGCAACTGCGTTGTTGTATCACACCATTTATCTTGTAATACAATGAAGTGATTTCCTCTTTTTTCTCAATAAAACTATTTTTATTTGCAATTAAATACGCTGAAGAATCTAAAATTGTTTCAACGACTTTAAGTCCATTTTGCTTCATTGTGCTACCTGTCTCAACAATATCAACGATAACATCTGAAAGCCCAACAAGAGGGGCTAATTCAATAGAACCATACAGCTTAATAATATCGACTGCCATTGCCTTTTTAGAAAAATATTTTTGAGTAATATTGGTCATTTTTGTAGCAACTTTAAGTTCTGGTGCACTGTAATCAATTGTTTTACCTTCTTGAATACCGACACATACTTTGCATTTTCCAATACCAAGATCAAGTAAACGCAATAAATCTTCATCTTTCTCTTCCAAAACATCTAATCCAACAACGCCAATATCTGCAGATTGATGTAAAACATAGGCTGGTACATCTTGATTACGAACCAATAAAAAACGGAAACCATCTGCTTCTAAAATCAATTTACGATCATCAAAATGAAATGTTGTTCCAAAAATTTTTTCAAAAATTTCTAAAGTCTCTTCTGCGATTCTGCCTTTTGGCAATGCCACTGTTAACATTCTTTTCCCTTTTATTCTAAATGTGCTTCTTTGATAGTTTTGAGCATTCCTCTAAAAACAAGCGTACGATCAAAAATCGCATTACTGAAAAATTTAGAGAAGAACTTTCCATCACCACCTGTAAAAAAAATTCTTTTATCTTTACATGTAATTTCTAAAAGCATTATGATTGACTTAATCACACCATATGAGATGGCATCATTTGTCTTCTGTGGTAAAGCATCAAGCGATACACTTGGGTTAATGGGAAGCATAAGGCGAGGTGAGATGGAAGCATAACTCTTCTCATAGGCACTAAATCCTGGAAGAATAAAACCACCTAAGTGCATTCCTCCTGACATAATATCAACCGTAATTGCACTTCCTGCATCTACAATCATACCATCCTTTATTGTGGAACATGCCGCAATACGGTCAATTCCCATTCCCTGATAAATCGTGTCAAACTCAAAGTAAGGTTCTAAATCAATAAAATTATTTTTAGATTGAAGTGTATTTTTAAGAGCCTCACTAACACTAATATAATAAACTTTTTCTGTGGCTACAAACTCTTTAAATTGTTTATGAGACATTGTCCAAACTTTACCATCTTGGTAAAAATCTGCATTTGAGTTACCAATATCACATAAAATCATTCATAAACCTTCCAACCATTTTCATGAAGTAATAGTGCCGCCTTTGAACATAAGGGTGCTTGTACGAGTAAGTGCTTATACTTATAGGCATGCTGAAAATGTAATTCCAATGTGTGGGTAAACTCAATGATCTCATGTACATGCTTTGTTATAAAACGACTTTTTTGTGGGGAACGAAAAATTAAGTGATAAAAAGATCTACGATCAGTACCACTAAAAATAGCAAGTTTTTTACGGGTATTCAATATAGTTTTTGAATCCACCATTTCCAGAGATGTAAAAACGACCTGTTTACTACAAATACGCTCTAACATCTCCTTCATGATAATATTAAGTCCAACTCTTATTTTTTACGATTAAGCTTGAAAAAGTGATTCTTATAATAAAGCGCATCACCGGTTGTAAATACATGACTCTCGATCTCATCAGGAAGTTTATAAACATTCGTTGAGATAAGATCTAAATCTGTCGCGATTACATAGCCACCTTTTTCAATCATGTAAATAAAATCACCATAAATGGTTCCAGAAAAAGTTGCAAATGGAAATTTGCGCTCTTTAAGTTTTTTAAGATCTGCATCGGTAAGAATGACACGTCCATCCTTCGTGAAAACAAAGATACGATTTTCAAGAACAATAACATCTTTAACCTCTGCCTCTAGAAAGCTAATAGATTTTGGACTAATTGAAACAACTTTACTTTTTGTTGCAGCAACCAAGCGATCACCTAAAACTTGGAGAAAAATAATGTTACCAAAAAACTTCTCATTGCTTACCACAACATCACGAATTGGTTTTTTAGTTTGCTCATCAACAATCAACAATTTACCATCAAGTGTTGGGAAAACAATCAAATCACCCAAAAAGTATGGAGAGGCAATACGAGAATCTAAAACATACACATTATCTTGTCTTAAATGCATCAGCTCTTTGCCATCATTGATATCAAGAATTACAAGTTCATTAGAACCCAAAACAAGTGCTAAAAGGTTCCCTTTAAGTGCAGCAGAAGCTACTGAGACACTACATTCTTTAGAGAAAAGAACCTTTTTATTGGTATCGACAATTTGTAAAGCTCCACATTTAGAAGCAGCAACATAACGACCTTTATCTTCAGAAAGATAGACAAAACCTTCTGGTAAAATGATATTTGTAAGACCTTTTTTAGTGATAACTTGTCCATTAGACAATGTTGCACCATCTCTTACTGCGTCTACAATTGTTCCTGGTAATGAATCGTCATAACTTACTTTTCCAGCAAGTGATTCTGGTTCAAAGTATTGTCGTTTTGTACCACAGCCGCTTACAACCATTAATAAAGCCAAAAGTGAAAAGGCAATTTTTGCGTATCTCATTATTTCAAACCTTGATAGTGTTCTAGATTTTTTGCAATCTGTTTAAGTGGTGAATTTGCATCAATCTGTGCAAATTTCAACCTCGCCTCTTCTATTTTTTTATCTTTGAGTAAATCGTATCCCTCTTGAAGAAGCACCATGCCTGCCAATAATTCCCCTTTTGGTGTTACATTAAGATCAAGTTGAGAAAGCTGATAGGTTGCCAAATCCGCTAAAATAGGATTTTCTTTAGAAAGAGAGACTGTTTTAAGTGCTTCAGTATCACCCTTCGCCAGTGCTGTTCCAAAAATAAACATCGTATACAACTTTGGATTTTTTGCCTTAAGCGTTTCAAGTGCTGCCGTATTGTTAGCATCTTTTAAAAGAGCTTGATACGCCTCATTTGAAACTTTTAAACGCTGTTGTGACATGATGTCATTAATAGCATACCATCCAGCACCCAAAGCTATAAGCACTAATGCTGAGATAATATATTTTTTATTGCGATTAAAAAAACGCTCACCTTTGATCATTCCCTCAAGGAACTGCTCTTCAGTGCTAATTTCTTCTTTGACCGCTTGAATATTTTCTTTAAGTCCCAAACACTATCCTTAATAAGCGATTTTTTAAAAACATGGCAAAGTTTATCACAAGAAATATAAAAAGGGACTAATAGAAGTCTACTATCGTTTCAGTATCCACCAAAAGAGAATTTGCTATAATTATATTTTAAAATGATTTAAGGATTTTAAACAATGAAAATTGACAATGAGCTACTTCAAAAATTGGAAAGGCTTTCCTCTTTAAAAATTAGTGATGAAAAAAGAGAAGGTGCCATTAATCAGCTGAGTGAAATTGTCTCTTTTGTTGAAAACCTTAACGAACTTGATCTTGATGGTGAAGAAGCTACCTTTACAACACTGGCAGGTGGCACACCATTTCGTGAAGACATCCCTAATGTAAATCATGAAATTATTAAAACTATTTTACAGCATGCACCACAAAGTGAAAGTGGCTTTTTTGTCGTTCCAAAAATCATTGAATAACGTTTATTTAAGAGGAATCAAAACATGAGTTCACTCAATATCAAAGCATTATTAAAAAACGTGGTAGCTTACAAAGCTTCAGATTTACATCTTGTTGGACGGAGTGAACCACAAATTAGAATTGATGGAAAACTTGTGCCGCTTGATATGGAAAAACTGGATGGTACAACGATTGAGGAACTTTGCTATACCCTGATTACTGATAAACAAAAAAAGAAACTTGAAGAAGAAAAAGAGCTTGATTTTGCAATCATGTTCCCAGATATTGGTCGCTTTCGTGCCAACTATTATTACACGATAAACAGTGAGCTTGCAGCAGCATTTAGGATTATCCCTATTGACATCCCTTCCTTAGATGATCTCAATACTCCTATTGTTTTTAAAGAACTTGTTCAACGAGAAAAAGGACTTATTCTTGTTACTGGACCTACGGGAAGTGGTAAATCAACGACACTGGCGGCACTTTTAAATGAAGTAAACCTCTTTGAGCATCGCCATGTCATTACCATTGAAGATCCTGTGGAATTTATTCATACCAATAAAAAATGCCTTTTCTCGCATCGAAATGTGGGTGAAGATACCAAAAGTTTTGCCAGAGCACTCAAATTTTCACTACGTGAAGATCCTGATATTATCCTCGTAGGTGAAATGCGTGACCAAGAGACCATCAGTACGGCCATTACAGCTGCAGAAACAGGACACTTGGTTTTAGGAACACTGCATACCAATTCGGCAGTCCAAACCATCAATAGAATTGTCGATAGTTTTGAAGGAGCGGAGCAAGTACAAGTACGTAATATGCTTGCGACATCCTTGTATGCTGTCATATCGCAAAGTTTGCTTCCTAAAGTAGGAGGAGGAAGAGTTGCTATCCATGAGGTTATGATCAATAATTCAGCGATTGCAAACCTCATTCGTGAAAATAAAATTCATCAAATTTACTCTCAAATGCAACTTAACCAACAAAAAACAGGAATGATTACGCAAACCCAAGCAATGATGAAAAGTCTCAGAGCCAATCTCATTACGAAGGATGATGCTATCCGTTACTCTACCCAACCACAAGAACTTCTCAATAATATGGGGATGTAATAAGCAATTTTACTAATATTACAGCTTATTCAAGCTATACTAAAGTATCAAAAACTCTAAAATAAAATGGGTAAAAAGGCACCTATGGAAATGAACAATAGCAATCATATCGCAGAAATGGTTTTTCAGTTTGCAGAAGAGACATTTGCAAAACTTAAGAGTTTAAACATTCCTCCTTATCCAAAATATTATCATGATACGTTTGTTGAGACACTGCAAAAAAGTGGCGATACAGAGATGATAGATCTTACAAAAAAACATGGCTACCTTTTTTCCAACGCGCAACAAGAAGAGATAGTGAGTGAAACCTGCTTTGGTTTAATGAAAAAAGGGTTAGAAGAGTTCGTAAAAACAAACGATAACCTCAAATTTATCGCAGATGAAACATCCATCAATATTGACAATATCAAAAAAGATTATGAGAGTGTCGATACCCATCAAGTTCTACAAGCTTTTGATAATTTTCAAGGCAAAATATTACACGAACTCCAAGCTGCCGATGAAACAATTGCTAAACTCAAACTGGAAGTAGAACGATTAGAACGCGAATCCAACATTGATCCTCTCACCAAAGCACACAACAGAAGAGTTCTCGTTAAAGATTTAGAGGAGCTACTAAGTGTTGGCAAAGATAAAGATATGGATATGCACCTTGTCATGTTCGATGCCGATGATTTTAAAAGAATCAATGATTCATTTGGTCATATTGCAGGAGATAAAACCTTAATATTTTTATCCAAACTGATTCAAAATTCACTTCGCCGTGGTACACGTATTTATCGATACGGTGGTGAAGAATTTGTCGTTATTTTAAATCGTACCTCTTTTGAAGAAGCCACTAAAATTGTCGATCGCATTATCAAAGAGACAAGCGATAGTAAATTACTTTATAAAAACCATGACATTCATCTAACGCTTAGTGCAGGCATTTGTTCTCATAAACGAACTATGAGTGCTGACGATCTTTTGGATACGGCAGACAAAGCGCTCTATGAAGCTAAAAAAAGTGGTAAAAACTGTTTTAGGAGCGCATATTAATGGCAAATTTTTCGATGTTTGACCTTATTTCACTCGCCTTAGTACTTATATTGGGAATCAAAGGCATTATTAATGGATTTGTAAAAGAGGTATTTGGTCTCTTAGGAATTATTGGCGGTATCTACTTTGCTTCTCGCTATGCGCATGAAGCGGGTAAAATGATTAGCGATCATATTTTTGCATTTAACAATCAAGCATCTTTATATCTTTTTGGATTTATTGCCGTTTTGATTATTTTTTGGATTACGTGTATCTTTTTAGGATACCTTATTGCCCAAGCCTTAAGCCTTAGTGGTCTGAGTATGTTTGATAAATTGGCTGGCTTTGTCATAGGCAGTATGAAAATATTTTTAGTTTTTTCTGTTTTAGCCGTCACATTGACCAATATCGAATTTATCAAATCAAGAATAGAACCCTACGTTGCTAAAAGCATGATGTTTCCTCTCTTTTTAGAAACGGGCAAATATATTGTCAAACTTGATACCAATACCATGTTTGAGAATTTGCAACCTAAAGAGAAAACTAACCCTTAAAAGAGGTCCTGATGAGTACGTTTGAAAATCTTGAATATAACTCCTTACTCTCAAACTTTAAAGAGTTATTGAAAAACAACAGTTTAAAATTTACCAAGCAACGTGAAGTCGTCTTAAAAACACTCTATGAAAAAGATGAACACTTTACACCAGAAGATCTCTATATTTTTCTTCGAAGCACCTACCCAGAACTCAATATTGGGATTGCTACGGTTTATCGTACACTTAACCTTCTGGAAGAGTCTCACATGGTCACGTCAATCTCATTTGGTGTTGCTGGTAAAAAGTTTGAGCTTGCGAACAAACCTCACCATGATCATATGATTTGCAAAAACTGTGGACTTATCATCGAATTTCAAAATAATAAAATAGAACAACTCCAACTTGAAATTGCGCAAGCAAACCATTTCATCATTACCAGCCATTTAATGCAACTACGTGGTCTTTGCAAAGAGTGTGCTCAAAATAGTAAACATTAGAAAAGAGGACGATATTTTGATATTTCAAGACCAATACCAACAACAACGCATCGAAAAGGGAAAGGCGCTACATGCCCTTGGTCACAACCCTTACAGGCACAATATTATCAAAGACACGAGTACCAAAGAGTTTTTGGAATGTTATGAATATATAGCTGATAGTGAACTCAAGCGTGATGAGAATAAAAACAATACTGTTGTAGGACGTATCAAATTTTTACGCCATATGGGAAAAGCAGCCTTTGCAAAAGTTGAAGATGAGCAAGGTGTCCTTCAAATCTATTTTAGCCGTGAATCCATTGGTGATGCATGGTTTGATGAAGCCAAAAAGCTTGTAGAAGTCGGCGATATTATCAGTGTAACAGGTTTCCCCTTTGTCACAAAAACAGGTGAACTCTCTTTACATGTAAAAACATTGGAAGTCGCAACCAAATCGATTGTACCTCTTCCTGAAAAGTTTCATGGCCTTCAAGATAAGGAGTTACGTTACCGAAAACGCTATCTTGATATGATTATGAACCCTGATGTGCGTAAAACCTTTAAAATTAGAAGTAAAATTGTCAGTGAAATTCGTCATTTCTTTGAAGAACGTGACTTTTTAGAAGTTGAAACGCCTATGATGCACCCCATTGCAGGTGGAGCAAATGCAAAACCATTTATCACTCGTCACAATGCTTTAGGTGTTGATCGCTACCTTAGAATTGCGCCAGAGCTTTACCTTAAACGCCTTGTCGTTGGTGGTTTTGAAGCAGTCTTTGAAATCAATCGTAACTTTAGAAATGAAGGTATGGATCAAACTCACAACCCTGAATTTACCATGATTGAATTTTACTGGGCTTACCATAATTATTATGATTTGATGCACCTCACTGAAGAGATGTTTGATGTGTTGTTAAAAAAGCTCAAGCTTCCACGCAAACTTCCTTATGGTGATTTAGAGATTGATTTTTCAAAACCATTCCAAAAAATTGCCTTTAGAACAGCCCTAAGTGAAATCGGTGGTGTTCCAGATGAAATTCTTGATGATTGTGCACAAATGACAAAATATATTACAGATAAAGGTTTAAGTGTTGACGCGAATTTAAACCTTGGTAAACTCTATGAAGAACTTTTCGATCTGTTTGTGGAAGAGAAACTCATCAATCCAACCTTTATCATTGATTACCCGATTGAGATCAGTCCACTTGCGCGTAGAAGCGAAATAAATCCAAACATTGCAGAGCGTTTTGAGCTCTTCATTGCCGGGCGGGAGATCGCCAATGGATTTAATGAACTTAATGACCCTATCGATCAATACGAACGATTTGCAAAACAGTTGCAAGCTAAAAATGCCGGTGATGATGAAGCTCATGAAATGGACGAAGATTATGTTTATGCTCTGGGCTACGGATTGCCACCAACAGCGGGACAAGGACTAGGAATTGATCGTTTAACGATGCTACTTACCAATGAGTTGTCGATTAAAGACGTGATTCTTTTCCCAGCAATGAAACCTCTTGGTGACACCGATGAACAAACACAAAAAGACGAGGAATAAAAATGAGTATTTTAAAAAATGTTGACCCCGCTATTTACGACCTAACCGTAAAAGAGTTAAACCGACAATGTGATCATTTAGAGATGATTGCCAGTGAAAACTTCACCTATCCTGCGGTTATGGAAGCCATGGGTAGTGTTTTTACCAACAAATACGCTGAAGGCTATCCTGGTAAACGCTACTACGGTGGTTGTGAATTTGCTGATGCCGTTGAACAACTTGCAATTGATCGTGTGTGCAAACTTTTTGGCTGTACGTATGCGAATGTCCAACCAAACTCAGGTAGCCAAGCCAATCAAGGTGTCTACCAAGCACTTTTGAATCCATTTGATAAAATTTTAGGTATGGATCTAAGCCACGGTGGCCACTTAACACACGGTGCAAAAGTCAGCAGTTCAGGTAAAACGTATTCAAGTTTCTTCTATGGTGTTGAGCTTGATGGTCGCATCAATTATGATAAAGTAAGAGAAATTGCCCATATTGTTAAACCAAAAATGATTGTTTGTGGTGCAAGTGCCTACCCAAGAGAACTTGATTTTGCTAAATTTAGAGAGATTGCAGATGAAGTGGGTGCCTATCTTTTTGCGGATATTGCACACGTCGCTGGTTTAGTTGCAGCAGGCGAGCACCCAAGTCCATTCCCACACTGCCATGTCGTAACATCTACAACGCATAAAACACTTCGAGGACCGCGTGGTGGTATTATCCTGACCAATGATGAAGAGATTGCTAAAAAAATCAACAGCGCCATCTTCCCTGGTATTCAAGGTGGTCCATTGGTACACGTTATTGCTGCAAAAGCCGTTGGTTTTGCTGAGAACTTAAAACCAGAGTGGAAAGTATATGCGAAACAAGTACGTGCCAATGCCAAAGTTTTAGCGGATGTCCTGATTAAAAGAGGTTATGACATCGTGAGTGGTGGTACAGACAACCATCTCGTACTTGTTTCTTTTTTAAATAAAGAATTTAGCGGCAAAGAGGCTGACTTAGCCCTTGGTCATGCGGGTATTACGGTCAATAAGAACACCGTCCCTGGCGAGACCAGAAGCCCATTCGTTACCAGCGGTGTTCGTATTGGCTCCCCTGCTCTTACGGCGCGAGGTATGAAAGAAAAAGAGTTCGAAATCATTGCCAATAAAATTGCAGATGTGCTTGATAATATCAACGATGAAGCTTTACATGTAAAGATTAAAGATGAAATGAAAGCGCTTGCTAGCAATTTCATTATTTATGATAGACCAACCTACTAAGGGAAACTATGTACAATATTGATGTCTCTCTCATCAAAATGATTACGGATCATTATTGGATTAAACGTGACAACATTGTCCAAAAGATCGATTTTGGGGGGAGAGTCTTTTTTGATAAATATGAGCGAATTGATCAGCCTTTGAACAACAGTATCATCAAAGATCATCTTGATGGAAAAATTACGGTTGCTCACTCGCTGATTAATAATTTTGACAAAGTCGAAAACATTGTTTTTGATTATAATGGAAGAAATACCGAGCGATTTTGGCATAGGGCACAACTTTTGCTTAGAGAAGAGGGATTCATCAATTTTACAGCGTATAAAAGTAAAACAGAGGGTCATCTACATCTGTATGTTCATAAAGGTCATACTACCTTGCAAGAGGGGTATCAGATCGCTAAAATGCTCTCAGCAAAACTCTCACAAAAGCTTCCGCGAGAGTGGAGAATGTTCCCAACTCAGGAGCTTCCAAAAGAGTTTAATATTTTGGCACTGCCTTATGACTTGTACCAAAAAGAGCGAGGCGCTTCTTGGTCGAAGCATATGTAGTCAACATCATTCTAAGGAGAACCGATGGAAAATAGAAATGAATTAAGTGATATTGTCTTAGAAAAAGGAGACAATAAAACAGTTAAGATGAAACGTATTCTTATTTTGGTTGCTTTTTTGATTCTTGTATTTCTTGTCGCACTTGCAAGTATGAAAGTAGCAAACAAAGATCAAGGAAAAGACACTTCTAAGCTAATTTTACCACCAGAACCAACACAAGAGACGCAAATTCCAAAGGATGACCAACTCTTTAAGCAAGTGCCAATTATTGAGGAAAACCCTAAAAAAGAGAGTTTTGAAGACATGATCAAAACCCTTAAAGATAAAGAAGCACAAAAGCAAGAAGATGCCAAAGGTAGTGACGTTAAAACCAAAGAGACAACAACGACAACACCTACTGCTACAACGCCTGTCAAAGAGACTGCCCCTGCAAAAGCGAAGGAAGAACCTAAAAAAGAAGCTGCTAAACCTCAACAAATGCTCCGTAGTACCGAAGTAGCCCCAAACACAACGCCTTCTACCTCAAGTGGTAGTGGTACGGTTGCACCTGGCATTTACGTTCAAGTCGGTGCCGTCGCAACAGCGCCTGATGCAAAACAACTCAGTGATATCAAATCAAAAGGATTTGATTGCAAAACATATGCAACTGTTGTCAATGGCAATAAAGTGGTTAAACTCCTTATTGGACCTTATGCAACATCTGCCGAAGCTGAAAATGCACTTAGCCTCATTCGTTCAAGTGTCAATAAAAATGCATTTATTTATAGGGTAAAATAAGGTGCTAAGCTCTCGTAAAATTCTTTTTGATCAGCTCACCCCCATCACAATCTTTGCAAAATTGCAGAGCTATTTTGAAGGTGAGCTCTGTTTCTTGTTTGAAAGTGCCATCAACAACAACGATGGTAACTTTAGCTTTCTGTTTATTGGAGCACGCGAACGTATCATTCACCAAAAGGATCAAAGTATCCACATTGATGAAGAAGGTATTTCACACAATATTGGCTCCAACCCTTTTAGTTTTTTGAAAAAACGTTATGCAGAATTAGATAAAAAACGTTATCAGAATTATACTAAAACGTTAGGCGTTGGATTTGTCGACGGATTTATTGGCTATGTCGGCTATGATGCTGTAAAGATTTTTGAGCCACGTTTGAGATCTCATATGGATCCGCTCAAAGATGAAATCAACATTCCCGACATTGACCTTATGCGCCCAAAACTCGTATGTACCTTTTCACATAAAACCAACACGCTTATCTTAACTACATTTGTACCCAATATTGCAGAGCAACTGGATTTGATTGAAGCGACACTGAAAGAGCCGCATATTCATATTCCTATTCAAACAGCGCTTGTCGATAAAAGCAAAGGAAGCTTTGCTTTTTCCAAGGAACACTTTTTTGAGATGGTAGATATGTCAAAAGAGATGATCCGAAGTGGTGATGTCTTTCAAATTTTGATGTCAAATCGTTTCACACAATACACTAAAATTGATCGTCTCAGTTTTTACCGTATTTTGCGTCAAAAAAACCCTTCTCCTTACATGTTTTACCTCTCTTATCCAAACTTTGCCATTATCGGCAGTTCTCCCGAAGTGATGGTGGGACTCAAAGATGGACACATCATGCTTCGACCAATCGCAGGAACACGTAAACGTGGTTCAACCTATGAAAAGGATCAGGCTTACGAGAAAGAGATGCTTGGCGATGAGAAAGAGAGAGCGGAGCATCTCATGCTCATTGATCTGGGACGAAATGATCTGGGACGCGTAGCTCAAGTTAGCAGTGTGAAAGTCAAAGAGATGATGCGCGTGGAGCGTTACTCGCATGTTATGCATATGGTCACCGATATTGAAGCAATCCTCGATGCAAAGCAGGATATGTTTGACCTCTTTGCTGCAACATTTACGGCAGGAACTATGACAGGAACACCTAAAATTCGTGCTATGGAACTGATTAGTGATTTTGAAGGCTTGAAACGCAGTTTTTACAGTGGGGCAGCAGGTTATTTTGGATTTGATGGCAATATGGATAGTTGCATTATGATCCGAACGGCCTATTTGGATGATGAAAAAATCATCTTTCAAGCTGGTGCAGGCATTGTTGCCGATAGCCAACCAGAACTTGAATATCTAGAAGTTACCAATAAACTAGGTGCCATGACAAGCTCTCTTGATGATCTTAAGGAGTAACGTCACACATGTTACTCTTTAGTATTTTTGGTTACCCTGTCGCGCATTCTATCTCCCCAAGATTGCATAATACCGTACTCCAAGCTTTAAAACTTGATGGCTGTTATATTCGTAAAGCTATTACTGACCCCGAAAAACTCATCGCAACCTTTCATTCAATGAAACTAGCGGGTGCAAACGTCACCGTTCCGCATAAAGAGGCTGCCTTTGCACAGTGCGATGAAGCACGAGGTCTTGCAAAAGAGATTGGTGCAGTCAATACACTGGTTCGAGAAGGAACGCGTGTCATTGGCTATAACACAGATGCAGAAGGGTTTTATGAAGCCATTAAATCCTTTGGCTATATTCGCAATGCGCTTATTTTAGGTGCAGGCGGGACAGCTAAAGCGATTGCTATTATTTTAAAAACACATGAGATTGAGACAACAATCCTCAATCGCTCCGCTTCCAGACTTGCTTTTTTTGAAGCTAAAGGCTTTACATGTAAAACATGGCAGACATTCACACCACTGCCCTATGATCTTGTCATCAACACCACATCCGCAGGACTTAAAGATGAAGAATTCCCTTGTGAACCTGCGCTTTTAGAAACTATTTTTGTGCAGGCAAAATATGCGTTTGATGTTATCTATAACAAACCAACACCTTTTTTAGAACTTGCGAAAAACTGTGGTCTTACATGTAAAGATGGTAAAGAGATGCTTCTTTATCAAGGCGTGTTTGCCTTTAACCTTTTCTTCTCTCAACATTACGACGTTAAAATGATCGAATCATTCATGCGTCCTGCTTTTGACATTTAAATCTTACTAAAGGAGAGCTCGTGCAGCTCGAAAAAACACTCAATAACCCTTACGCACATGATTATCAGCTACTGATTAAAAATCTTCTAAGTGCTCCCATCTATTTTGACCCAAACCAAGAGATTGTCTATCGTGGAGATAAACGCTTTACTTATGCGACCTTTAAAAAACGTGTTCAGCAACTTGCCAATATGTTAACGTCTATAGGTGTAAAAGCGGGAGATACCGTCGCTGTCATGGATTATGACTCCCATCGTTATTTGGAATGCTATTTTGCAATTCCAATGCTAGGAGCCATCCTTCATACAATCAATATTAGGCTCGCGCCTGAGCAAATTCTCTACACGATCGATCATGCTGAAGATGATGTCATCTTGGCGCATACGGATCTACTCCCCACCTTAGAGCAGATTAAAGGAAGGCTGGATATTGATGCTTTTATTGTTCTCTCAGATGATGGTAAAATCCCCCCAACCTCTTTACATGTAAAAGGCGAATACGAACAACTGCTTGCACAAAGTGCCGATACATTTGATTTCCCCGACTTTGATGAGAATACCCGAGCAACAACGTTTTATACGACTGGAACAACGGGACTTCCCAAAGGGGTTTACTTTACCCATCGCCAACTCGTTCTGCATACATTAGGCGCCCTTTCAACACTCGGCAGTGCACCCAAACAAGGAAGCTTTCACCAAGGAGATGTGTATATGCCCATTACCCCTATGTTTCATGTCCATGCGTGGGGACTTCCTTATGTCGCGACCATGTTAGGTGTCAAACAAGTTTATCCGGGACGATACATCCCCGATATGCTTTTAGAACTGATTGACAAAGAGGGGGTCACCTTTTCGCACTGTGTTCCCACAATTATGCACATGCTTTTTAACTCGCCTAAAATCAATGAGGTGAATCTCAAAGGATGGAAAGTGATGATCGGTGGAGCATCGCTTCCTAAGTCGATGTGCAAAGAGGCACTTTCAAGAGGTATTGATATGTTCACAGGCTATGGTATGAGCGAAACTTGCCCTATTTTAAGTGTGGCACAACTCACCCCAGAAATGTTAGAGCTGGACGATGATGCCCAAAGCGATATTCGCATCAAAACGGGTCGCCCTATGGGTCTTGTGGAAATGCAAATTGTGAATGAACAGATGCAACCGCTTCCTCGTGATGGCGTAAGTACGGGTGAAATCGTTGTGCGTTCTCCTTGGCTGAGTCAGGGTTACTTTAAAGACCAAAAGAACTCTGAAATACTTTGGAGTGGTGGGTATTTACACACAGGAGATATGGCCAATGTCGATGAAAAAGGCTATATTAAGATCACTGATCGTGTCAAAGACATCATCAAAGTGGGAGGCGAATGGGTCTCTTCTTTAGAGCTTGAAGATATTATTAACCAACATGCTTTTGTGAAAGAAGTCGCGGTTATAGGCATTGACGATGAAAAATGGGGAGAGAGACCTCTCGCTCTTGTGGTCATCGACCCAAGTAAAGTCATCAGTGAAAAAGAGCTACTCCTTCATGCTAAAGAGTTTATAAAAAAAGGAATTATGGCACGCGAAAGCATGCTTTTAAAAATAAAATTCGTAGACAGTATCGATAAAACAAGCATTGGGAAAGTCGATAAAAAAGAGCTTCGTAAAAAATACGCACATTAGCAGAAGTAAAAAAATTTCACCTACGAAGAGCGTAGGAAAAGTCGCTCGATTTCTGCTGCTGGCATTGGTTTGCCAAACAGATACCCCTGAAAAAGAGCGCACCCATTTTCTTGAAGAAATTTAAACTGTTCCTCATCTTCAACACCCTCAGCTATCACATCTAAATCAAAATTATGTGCCATCTCAATGATCGTTTTAACAATCATCGCATCGTTATTATCAATAATAATATCACGAACAAACGATTGATCAATCTTGAGTTCATCTAAAGGAAGCCGTTTAAGATAAGACAAAGAAGAGTAGCCTGTTCCAAAATCATCGAGCGAAAAGTTCATGCCAAGAGAACGCAGTGATTTTATCTTCGCAATCGTTTCTAAAACATTTTCAACAATTAAGCTTTCCGTCAACTCCAACTTGACACTATGTGCTCCAATACCTGTTTGCTGAATCACTGCCTCCACTGTATTATAAAAATGAGCTTCTTGAAACTGCTTTACGCTTACATTAATAGACATATGCAATTGTATTTGAGGATAGAGTCTTAACCACGCGACCAATTGCATACAAGCTGTTTGCAATACCCAATTTCCCAAAGAAACGATAAGCCCAGTCTCTTCTGCCAATGGGATAAACGCATTGGGTGGAATTAGCCCTTTTTGAGGATGATTCCATCGTACCAATGCCTCCACGCCCACA
>JAVHRG010000070.1:0-5070 GCA_036171535.1 Sulfurospirillum sp.
CATCGCTCAATGCTCCAGGAACACGCTCAACTTCTTTACCATCTTTAAAAACGATTAAGGTTGGAATAGAACGAATCTTAAAGCGAGAGGCTAAAAATTGTTCGGCTTCAGTGTCGACTTTGGCGAACAAAATACGAAGTGGATACGCACGTGCAGCTTGTTGAAATGTGGGTGCAAAGCCTTTACACGGCGCACACCACGGAGCCCAAAAGTCCACGATGACAGGAACATCTGTACTCTCTAAAACGGCTTCGAGATTGTCACTTGTAAGGGCAATGGGGTGTGGGTCGAGTAGGGAAGCTTTACATTTGCCACAGTTGGCTTTTTTGTAGATTTCCTGTTTGGGAACATTATTGGTTGCAAGGCAGGCGGGACAAATAACTTTCATAGGTTATCCTTTTGTTGCATAATCTTTAAGTGCTTGGAGAATTTCGAGCTCTAATGCCCACTCTTTACCATCGACGGACATGACAGACTCTCGTTTGATGCCATCCACTGAACCTTTGGAAACGATAAAAGCAAGGTACTGCTCAACCTCTTCAAAACTAGGTAATACCTTTACATGTAAAACTCTTTCAAGCTCAGCAATGAAGCCATAACCGCCCCAATTTGAGACCGAAGCGATCATTGGGTAGTCACAGGGAATGACACAGTAATCATAAAAAAGTTCTTTATCTTTAAGTATAGCAGCGAAGCTTCCCATACCGACTTCGTTACCGCCATCCCCTATACCAAAGCTAAGAGCTGTTTTGCTTCCCAGTTTGAAAAGTTCATCCACAGGTGCGGTAAACTCTTTGATATCAACGCCGCGAGAGTTGAGGTAAAGTCCCTCATGGTTTTGCCCACAGCGCTCAATCGAAAGATGCGCCACGGGTTTGTAAGTATTTAAAAGCATCTCGTACTCTTTGGTACTGAGTCCTTCTATGGGAATATAAAGGGTTGTAACGTCGAAGAAATAATCTTCACAAAAAGAATCGGTGATAATGACAGGCGTATAGCCTAAGGTTTTGAATGCTTTTGCAAGAAAATTGGCACCTAACGGGCCATCGGTCTCAGCGTAGCCTGCAACGTAAAAACCTGTGTAGATGAAAACAACACCTTTATCGAGTTTTAAAAAAGCTTGAACGGCATTTTTAGTGTGTTCATTGGGAAAGTGGGCTTGAATTTTGTCCATATTGCGAGTGGAGTGCTGAAGAACGATCTCTTCAATTGTATTAAAATTGCGCATGAAAGCCTTTACATGTAAAAAAATTTACTGGAAAAATTGTACCTAAAATTTGATACAATTTAACCAAAAAAAGGGATTAAAATGTATCCAAAAGAGTTACGCGCCAAAATTGCCAAAGGCGAATTTACCAGACCCACAGCAGGCGAGTGTCCTGGCTACATTCAAATGAATATGGTAGCACTTCCAAGAGAGTATGCCAAACGTTTTGAAGCATTTGCAAAAGAAAACTCCAAAGCCATTCCTGTCCTTGAGGTGATTCACGAAGGACATCTCTCCAAAGTTCTTGCTCCTGGTGCAGATATTTTAAAAGAGATACCAAAATACAATATATTAAAAGAGGGTGTTGTGGTTGAAACGGTGACTGACATTACCCCGTATTACAATCCTGATCTTGTCTTTTTCTTAATTGGGTGCAGTTTTTCATTTGAGACAGCACTCATTGAAAATGGTATGCCACTTCGCCATGTGGAGCAGCAAAAGAATGTGGCGATGTACCGCACGAACATTGCGCTCAAACCCGTTGAGGGCTTTGCAGGTGAGATGGTTGTGAGCATGCGTCCGATTAAAAAAGAGAAAGTGGCAGATGCGTGTGTTGTAACCAGCCATTTTCCTCGTATGCATGGCTCGCCGATACAAGTGGGGTATCCTGAAATGATTGGCATTAACGATGTTTCAAAACCTGATTACGGCGATGCAATAGAGATCAAAGCGGATGAAATTCCCCTCTTTTGGCCATGTGGGGTAACGCCTCAAAATGTCATTTCAAGCATGAAACTCCCCTTTGCGATCACCCACTCACCGGGGCATATGTTTGTGACCGATAAAAAAGATAGCGAGTATTACGAATAGAATTTACTGCACAAACGCTTCTTGAAGGCTGTGAAACTGATACGTTTTAACCACTTCAGGAAGCTTCTTCTCTAACATCGTTATCCCTTGAGGTTCATTCTTGTTGCCATGAATGAGAATGAAACTTCCTGCTTTAATGGGCTCATTTTTTGCAATCCACGCATTGGCCGACAAAGGAATCAAAAAGTAGGTCTCACGAAGTTCTCGCATCAATTTTTCATCAGCAATCAGACCTGGAAAGCGAAAAAAGACCGAGGGTGTGATACCTTCTTCTAAAAGTGTTTTTTCAACGCCAAGGATTTCACCTTTGACATCAGTATTGACATGTAACATAAAATTTTCATGCTCAGGAAGGGTATGGTCGTAAAAATGCGTATGCGTATGGTTCACCCACGTAATCTGCAAAAGTGGATTGTTTAAAAGGGCAATAAATTCTTTTTCGTGGTGATCTTTCCATGCAGAACTAATGGCAATGGCTATGGGCGTTTTACCATTTTGCTTGGTTAACTGCTCTATAAAATCACTTTCATACCCCTTTTTAGTAGAAGGGCAAAGATCCATCGTCAGATAGATGGCTTTATCTTTGGCCGTGGTTGCATGGGTTGCGCCCCCTTTTGTCGCTAAAGCAGTTGCGTTATTGAGTTGTTGTGCAAAGGGAGTTTTTGAAAAATTTTCATCTAACGGCATAAATTTTGAAGCATCCAACGAGAGGACTTTGGTTTGCAGGGTTTGCGTGTTTGTCGTCAGATAAAAGGTTACGCCACTCAGTTCAAAACGGCGTGAGATAAGGAAGAGAGTGTCGTTCTCTTGGTATTGTTTGACAAATATTTCATAGTGTTTAATATACTCAACGGCAGACAATGGAAGCCAACACAGCATTAAAAATAAAATGAGTCGCATCATATACATTCCTTTTACTAGAATTTTAGCTCTTTTTTGAAAAAATATGATTATAATTTTGCTAATTATTGTCTAGGCGGTGTTTGAGTTTTCAAACGGATTTGAGGGCTGTAAGGCCTAAGCGAAATAATGAGAATGAGAGAATGACGGTCAACGAAGCAGTTTTAGAGATGCGGTACAGTGGAATCCCTGAAGAAGATATTGAGGCGATTCTCGAGATTTGCAAGAAGAAGGGGTTAACCCCTCAAAATATCGATAAAGAGCTTGAAGCTAAAGGTTTAGAGAAAGTTTTTGAGCTTGAATACGATGCAAGCGAGAGTTGGTTTGAACGCGGAGCAACCAGTAGTGCTCCTTCCCACAAAGCACCAGCGAAGCAGGGATCAGAAAAGGAAAAAAAGTAGATGTCAAAGCAGATAAAACAGATCATTGAAGAGTATTATGATGTCTTGTGGAATGAGAAAAAACTCGACCAAGCCAATCGTTTTTTAGACCCTTCACTCAATTTTAGGGGCTCTTTAGGTATGAGAGTTGATAGTATTAATGGTTTTTGTGATTATGCAAAGATGCTTTTTAGTGCGTTTCCCAATCTTTACCACGTCATTGAGGACATTGTGATTGATGGCGATAAAGCCGCAGTAAGACTTGTTTATACCGCAACACACTCTGGAAAGCTTTTTGGCTTTGAGCCTACGGGAAATCGTATCCGCTACTCTGGAGCCTGTTTCTTTAAATTTGAGAATGAAAAAATTGTTGATGCATGGGTTTTAGGAGACTTAAATGCGTTGTATGGGCAGCTTAATGCCATTGAGCATCGTTAATTTTCGCCTCTTTATGTGCCATCATTGAGTGAATGATTAAGGTCATTACGATGATGGCTCCTCCAACAAGTGTATTCATATGCGGTTTTTCATCCATTAAAATCCACACCCAAAAAGGTGCAAGGACGGGTTCAATAATCGTCAAAAGTGCCACTTCCACAGAGGGCAAAAATTTTGTTCCCACTCCAATAAATGCCCTTGAAAGTGGTGTGAGCAAGGCTCCCATAAAGACAATAATCCAAAGTGAATAGCTATCGGGAACGATAATCGGTGTCGTAAGAACTGCTAAAAGTGAAGCGATGAGCGCTCCCGTTCCAAAACACGCCAGGCGATTGGCTTCTTTATCTCCCTCTAAAACGGACAACATCGATACAAAGGCAAATACACAGCCAAAAGCGTAGAGGTTTCCTTCCATATTACCAAGTTCTAAGTCATTAAATAAAATAATGGTAAGTCCTATAAAAACAAAGAAAATTGCTCCAAAGGTACGGCGTGGTGTTTTTTGTTTAAAAAAGATAAACGCGATCATTGCACTTACCAAAGGACCGGTACTTAAAATAAACACGGCACTGGCAACACTGGTATGTTTGATGGCAAGAATAAACAAAAGATTGCTCAGCCCTATGCAAAATCCACTCCATAAAATGGTAGAGAGATGGTTTTTATAGATGGAAACAATGTTGTTTTTATACCTCGACCACAAGGTGATGTTCATGGTGAAAAACATACACAGACCAAAGTAAAAGGTAAAGTTCTGTGCAGTCACATGCGTCATCTTAATCAAGGGTGATTCAAAACTCATTAAGAGCATGCCAAGGGAGGTAATCCCAAAGGCTTTTGTGTAGTTCATGGGATTACTTCGTTTGGTTTTTACGGAAGGTGATGTAGAGTTTTTCGATTTTTTCTCGCGCCCAAGGGGTTTTGCGGAAAAATTTGAGGCACGCGTTGATACTAGGATTGACATGGAAGCAATTCATACGCAGCATTTCATCCAGTTTTTCCCAGCCATAATGCGCTTGCAATTCAGTGACGAGCTTTTCAAGCGTGACACCATGAAGGGGATTGTTGTTATTGTGTTCGTTGTTATTCATGTATTCCTCAAAATTTAAAGCACCAAAGGTGCGCTGGCTTTGTGCCGAGCAAAACCCAGTGTTAACGTAGTCTTTAGAGCTTTGCTTTAAAGACGTATTAAGAGTTTTGAAAAAAACTCTATTCGCTTTTACATGTAAAGAAAATCTTTACATGTAAAAAGGTTTAGTTACGTTCTACGCTAAG
>JAVHRG010000071.1:0-4994 GCA_036171535.1 Sulfurospirillum sp.
TCAGGTCCTTCAAAACTAATATCTTCTAAGAGTCTCTCTAAAATTGTATTGAGTTTCGCTTCACTCTGCATCAATCCCAATGTGCGCTCTTGAATTTTCTCTTCTAACGCTCTGTTATTGGAACGCACATACTCTATCATCGCAATAAACTGTTTGGAAAGGTCTTTAATTTCGGCACTCCCAACAGGAGGAAGATCAATTTCATAATGACCATGTTCAATGGCTTGCATCTTCGTTTTCAACTGACTCAAAGGATTAAGAATCAAAGTGCGTAGCTGGGAGCCAACAGCAATTAGTGCGATTAAAAAAAGTGTACTGAGCATGGGAAAGATTGAAAAATCTTTAACTACTTCAAGTTCTTTAGCATCGATGAGTGTTAAGCTAAACCAATCAATTGCTTGAAGGTAACTCAGACCCAAGAGCTCCTTAGTCCCATTATACTCTACCCAAACAGTACGTATTTCATCGGGATGCGTACTCAAATAAACAATAGCTTCATGGATAGCATCTCTATCTTGCTGACGGACGAACAATGTATCTATCTTTTTATGGGTTCTATTGGCTGTTTTGAAACTCGTATAATCACTTAGTTTTGTAGTACGTTCCAGTTGGATATCTAAATAGCGGTTGATAAAAAAGTTTTGTATACCCTCTTGCTCAATGCCAACAGACTCTCGTACAAACCGTGTAAAATCAAGTCCCGTCCCAACCACTCCAACAACTTTATTGTTTATGCGTAAATCAAAATTAAGCCAAATATACGTATTACCAAGCACTTCATCCGTATCAACATTAATACGATACGCTTGATTATTGGCTATAACATTGTAAAACCATGAATCATTGTTTGCAGAAGATGAAAGTTTATACTGAAGTTCTTTGCCTGCATAACTATTTTTTGCATCATTAAAATAGTAGTTTTCACTTTTAACAAAAGCAGCAAAATAACTCTTGCTTTGAAATTTTTGACGATATGATTCTAAAATGGCTAAACCATTTTTACGCTTGCTTTCATTGGTGTCATCCAGTGCCATTTCAAGGAGAGCAGGCTCATTTGCCATATTTTGAATAATCTCATGCTCTTGTAGTAAAGGAAGAAGGGTACGATTTTTATCAAAAATGATCTGTTTTTTAATAAACCGCTCTGCCCACTTTTCATTCACCTTGTCAAATAATATCTCCGTGTAAAACCAAACGCATAAAGAGAAAAAAACAAATAGCGTTAGCATGAAAAGAAATAATTTCCCTTTAATACGCATCTGTACTCCCTTATATTTCCCGTTCTAGCATTATAACAATTATTCGCAACAAATAAAAATCAATAAATAACTTTAATTTATACCTGTAAGTATCTTTATCCTATAATAGTGAATACTCTTTATCGTAAAGTTGGAATATATGAACAATCTCTCGAAAGAGGCACAAGGCTACATCTACGCTATTTTAGCGTTTGTGTTTTGGGGTTTAGTGCCGATCTATTTTAAACTCGTTTCAATCGTAAGTGCAACAGAAATCTTAGCACATCGCATCATTTGGTCCGTTTTTTTACTCTTTGGTATGGTCATTTTTAGTCGTCAATTTGGTGCATTTAAACTACTGGTCAAAGATATATCAAAGATCAAATACCTCGTCCTCTCAGCACTACTCGTCTCTACCAATTGGCTTGTATTTATCTGGGCTGTGGGACACGACATGATCGCCGAATCAAGCTTAGGCTACTACATCAACCCTTTGGTAAATTTTGCATTGGGTATACTCATTTTTAAAGATCGCCCCTCTTTTTGGCAGAAAATTGCCATCGCTTTAGCTTTTATAGCCATTCTATATCAGGTCATTACACTGGGTACAATCCCCATCATCTCACTTCTTTTGGCCTTTAGCTTTGCCTTTTACGGACTTATTCGTAAGCAGGTCAATCTACCTGCCTTAACAGGGCTTTACATTGAAACGCTCATTTTATTTCCGTTGGCACTGCTCTACTTTGGATATTTGGTGTTTACGAAACAAAATGCGTTCGTCTTCCCACCCAATGGCATTTCGTGGCTTTTGATACTGGCTGGCTTTGTCACGGTCATTCCATTGCTTTGGTTTAATGCTGCTGCAACACGGATTTCACTGATCCATATGGGATTTTTTCAATACATTGGACCGACTGTTTCCTTTTTGTTAGCAATTTTTGTTTATGATGAGATTTTGGTTCCCGAGAAGCTGACCAGTTTTGTGCTGATTTGGATTGCACTGGCTATCTTTAGCATTGATGGGTACCTGAAAAAGAGACGTGTCAAAGAGGTCTAAATGAAGGTTTTGATCGTAGAAGATGATCCTAAAATCGCCGCTTTTTTAAAAAAAGGGTTAGAGGAAGAGTATTTTTGTGTTGATCTCTGTGATAATGGCGAAGATGCCATCTATCTTGCAGGAATTAATGCGTACGATGTCATCATCTTAGATATTATGATCAAAGGGCTACAAGGTGATCAGGTCTGCCAAAAGTTACGAGAGCAAAAAAATACCATGCCCATCATTATGCTCAGCGCTAAAAGCACGATCAGCGATAAAGTGAGTCTGCTCAACTTAGGTGCGGATGATTACCTCACCAAACCTTTTAGCTTTGATGAGCTACTTGCGCGTATCCATGTGCAGCTGCGTAAACACGATCACAAAGAACCGCTTCTTAACGTAGGCGATCTTATACTTAACCCTCTTACCAAAGCTGTGACACGAGGGGATGAGACTATTACTTTGACGGCTAAAGAATATGTTCTTTTAGAATATCTGATGCGCCATAAAAATGCCATCATTGAGGAACACGTGTTAGAAGAACAAATTTTCAGTATGGAACAGAGTATTCAAAGTAATATTCTGAATGTTTATATGTACCGCTTGCGTACCAAAATTGATAAAAATTTTGAGTTCAAACTCATTAAAACCTATCGCAACCAAGGATACACGATCAGTGATGCAACGCTTTAAAAACCTCAAATTCAGACTCCTTGCAACACTCGGTACTGTTTTATGCACTCTGTTTTATGGCTTTGGATACATCGTTGTTCATTCGCTCGAAAGCTCTTATCAACAAACGTCAGAAGCAACGCTTTTTGCGGTGCTTAAAGATATTAAGCATGATTTTAATTTAGATCCTAACAAAGAGATCATTTTCAATGACAATAAACAAGAGTTTAATATGCCC
This sequence comes from Sulfurospirillum sp., assembly GCA_036171535.1. Taxonomy (GTDB): domain Bacteria; phylum Campylobacterota; class Campylobacteria; order Campylobacterales; family Sulfurospirillaceae; genus Sulfurospirillum. Next base: position 3,188 of record JAVHRG010000071.1, read on the forward strand.
ATCTTATACGCACAAGTGGTCGCATATGACAGCTTATCCAATACGCCTACCGTCATTCAACGCTCGAATGATCTTAAAGATGGAACACTCAAAATAGACCCTGCAATTATTCAACAAATATTTGAATACCCAAATGAAATTATCTTTTCAACCATGTCCGATTCAAATCTAGTACAGCAAAAAATCTATATTGGAACACTCTTTTTAGCACAATCTGAGGATCAAATGCTCTTTTTACAGTGCGCTATGCCCTATGACAAACATACACCGCAAGTCAAAGAGATGACCTCTACCCTTTGGATAGGGCTTTCTTCCTTACTCATCATCATTTTAGCATTGGCCTACATTTTAATCTCAAAATCACTCCAAAATGTCCAAAAAGTGACAAATACTGCCAAAGAGATCAGTACGCAAGACTTACATTCGACGATTCCACAAACACACATTGCGTACGAAATCGATGACTTGATCGCCACATTTAACACACTGCTTAATGAACTTCAAAATGCATATGCTCAAGTCAAGCAGTTTGGTCAAAATGCTTCCCATGAACTCAAAACTCCGCTCACGATTATTCAAGGAGAAGTTGACATAGGACTTCGTAAAGAGCGCACCCTTGAAGAATACCAGCAAATTTTGCACAAGGTTGCCAAAGAGGTCAGTACCCTCCATACGGTCATTGAGAAAATTCTCTTTTTGTCCAGCACCACTAAAAATGATCTCAAAAACCATTTTAGCGAAGTCTATTTAGACGAGGTATTACTGGATGCTATCGAAGAAAAACGCCCTTTAAGTGAGCAGAAGAATCTAACATTACATGTAAACACATTAGAAGCAGTCAGTGTCTTAGGCAATGCTGCTCTTTTAAAGATTGCCATTGCCAATCTCATCGATAATGCCATCAAATACACGACTGCTCCAGCAACCATTGAGATCGCTCTTTTTCCACATGAACTTCAGATTAAAGATGAAGGGTTTGGCATCAAAGAAGAAGAGTTAGCGCATGTTTTTGAACAGTTTTACAGAGGCGATACCAGTAAGCAAAGTACTCAAGGAAGCGGGCTTGGGCTTGCCATTGTCAAAAACATTCTCGACCTGCATGATTTTGGTATTACCGTTCACAGCCAAGAAGGCGTTGGCACACAGATATTGATTACATTCTAATTCATCTTACATTCATCTATTTATACTAAAATGCATTAACTTCATCAATAAGGATAATACGTATGCCTTTTAAATTTTTTGCATCGCACAGTCAACGAACCATTTTACTGCTCTCTTTGGGCATGGTTTCGCTCTACAACATTACTTTCTTTTCAAAAATTTTTACGTTTGCGATGGAGGAAAAAAATTATTTTATTGCCTTGAGTGCGCCTTTCATTCTGATGCTTATGTTCATTTGTATCCTCAACTTTCTTCTACTGCTGACACACCGAAAAGCTTTTAGAATGGTCGTTTCTATCCTGATTGTCTCAGGAGCGATGTCCAGTTATTTTATCGATACGTTTGGAACGGTTATCGATAAAAATATGTTCATCAATGTCATGCAAACTGACAGTGCTGAAGTGCTTGATCTTTTTACGCCTAAACTTATCATCTATTTAACTTGCGCTAGTGCTCTCTCGTTTTGGGTACTGTTTAAAGCACCCATCTCATTTTCAAGTTACGCGAAAGAGTTTGCACAAAAAGCCCTTGTAGGGGTTCTTTCACTGCTGATGGTTGCAGGGCTTTATATGATGGTGAGTAAGTCGTACAGCTCTTTTTTCAGAAATCACCATGAACTCAAAATGTACCTCAATCCCGCTTA
>JAVHRG010000072.1:0-4947 GCA_036171535.1 Sulfurospirillum sp.
AAAACCGTCTATCAACAATACACATCCATTCTTGATCTCTTCAAAGGCGAATAAACATCATGGCAGAAAAAAAATCGATTGATTCTATCTTAGGTAAAGCAAAAACAACCGTGACGTCTACGTTTGCAGAGAGTGAACGCAAAAAGGGTGGACGCCCTAGAAAACCAGAAAGCGAGCATGCCAAAGAGAATCGCTATGCTGTTTACTTTAGCCCTAGTGAGCTTGCTATTGTCGAATCAGCTGCGAATAGTTATGGTATGACGATTGGGAAGTTTGTCAAAATGGCAACTGTAAGAATGGCTAAAATTGAAAAATAACTATTTTATAACACTATTAAACAGTTATAATAATAAAAAATGAAATTATAGACATTTAAAATTCTATAGTAATAGGTCTCAGCAAAGTGTAAAATTCTACATAGATTTATAAGTTGAAGCACGCATTTTAGTCTCTAATTGAATTAGAGACTAAAATTGCACTTCATTTGACACCAAGGAAAAGAGATGAAGAAAACGTTGTCAATTGAATGGCTTAGCGAACCAGAAGAACAAGATTATCCTGCGGCAATATCATATCTAAGCCTTATTTATGACACAGACAAAGCAACAAAATTTGCTCAAGAATTACAAAAAAGTCCTATTGTAACTTTTAAATCAAAAGATATTTTTAGAGCCTCTAGCCTAGCGCTTTTAGGGGAGGATAACTCTCATGTAAAGAAGAATATCAAAAAAATTGAGGAGGGAACGAAGTTGTCCCCAATTTTACTTATCAGAGACAGCATCAATGGTAAAGTTGTGATTGCTGATGGTTACCATAGATTATGTGCCGTTTATAGATTTGATGAAGATGCACTGATCCCTTGTAAAATTTATTGATCTTCAAAACATAAAAAAACTTAATGTTAAACGAAGTGCAGATATTTTTAAAAAGTCTAAAATACGGAGCCCTTTAAAATTTCATGTTTCGTTTACACGAGAAGCATTCAAGTCCTAGTATCATACATTTTTACACCATTGATCCATATCAAGCAAGGTGCCATGATAGTAGAGTACAATACTTACCATTAAATGACTGGAGAGCTTATGATAACACCATCACGACTGTTTCTTTTGATACTCCTAATGGCACCCATCCTTTTTGCAAAAATGCTCTCACTTCAAGAAGCTATTGATGCAAGTTTAGCATCTCATCCCGATGCTAAACTTGCATTGTATCAATTGGATACAGCGCGCGAAAATCTAGGTATTACTCAAGCATCCACTTATCCAGAGCTCAATCTGAATGCAGAGTATTACCCTATCAAAACGTTAGTCTCACAAAATAATGGTAATTTTATGACACAAGATCATTTCTCTACACATCTTGATGTAACGCTCACCTATACTTTATGGGATTTTGGTCGTACTCAAAAACGCATCGACGCAGCACATGAAGAAACAGATTCTGCTGTGGCACTCACTGAAAATGCCAAAGCGTTGTTGATCGAAAAAGTATGGCAAACGTATTATTCTTTGGCTTATATAGAACGGGTCAATGAAGCAAATGCCTTATCGCTTGCCTTTTATCAAGCATTGTACGATCAAGCACAACACATGAAAAATATGGGTTTAAAAACTGAGGCAGATAGTGAACGATTGTATGCGTCCTTGCTTGAAGCCAAAGATTTACTCGCAACAAGTCTCAATGAAGGTCGTAAATTTATACATTTATTACGCGTATTAACGGGTATTGTTGAAGATAATATTACGATTGAAGATGATTTTACAGAACGATCACGCACCATACTTCCTTCCTTTACCGATGCACAATGGCATAAAATGCTTACAAACAATAATGCTGAGCTTAAAGCATTATCTTCAAAAATCAAACAAAGCCAATCGCTCTACGAATCATCCAAAACAGAACATTATGGCACCGTTATTTCTGTCGGTTCGGTAGGGAACGATACCTCACTCTCTTCTTATTCTAGCAATCAAATTGGTATTAAAGCCTCTGTCCCTCTTTTTACAGGAGGAAGACTATCCCATCAAATAGAAAAAGATAGAGTGGCTATCTTATTGGCAAAAGAAGCCTTACATTCACGTGAGTATACTCTTTGGCAAGAGCTATATGAATCCATCTTAGATACCAATCGTCTTGATAACACGATTGAAGCAAAAAAAATGGCAGCACGCGCTTTAGGTAAAACCGTTACCATCACTGAAGGTCGATATAAAGAGGGATTATCCACATATATTGAAGTGCTTGAAGCACAACGTGCATATGACAATGCCAGAATCTCTCAAAATGCGGCCATGTTACAAAAAATAGCCTCAATGGCGCACATTCAAAGACTCATTCCTCAAGGAGTAACCCATGACATCCATGATTAAAAATACATTTATAGTACTGGGTATTATAGTGATTGGAAGTTTTTTTTATCTTAAAGTGTACTTACCAAAGGTTACCTTTGCTTCCGTTTCACCTGCTATTGAGGATATCAACGAAACCGTTTTTGGAGTGGGTACCATTGAAGCTAAAGAGATCATCCTTTTAGCGCCAAAAACAACCTCAAAAGTGCTCTCTCTTTTCGCTGATCAAGGTGATATCGTTGCCAAAGGTAAGATACTCGCCACGATGGATCCTGCCGATTTAGTCGCGTTAAAAGAAGAAGCTATCATGTCTCTAAAAAAGAGCCATATGTCTCTTTTGGCACAGCAAAGTCTTATCAAAGAGCTAGAAGCAAAATATCATTTAGCCCATACAACACTGACGCGCTATGAACATCTTATTTCTAATGGTTTTGTAGCACAAGCTGAACTCGACACAGCACTCTCAGCAGAGCAAAGTGCCAAAGCGCAATTAGAAAATGCCACTGTACAAATACACGTTTTGCAAGCAGACGTAAAGAGGAATGAAGCCCTGACTCAAAGCAGTAATGCTAAAATTGATGATCTAATCCTATGTGCACCTGCAGATATGGTTGTGATGTCTCGTGATGCTGAAGTCGGCAGTACGGTTCCCTCAGGCTCGCCCGTTTTTAAACTCATAAATCCGCAAACAATATGGGTTAAAATTTACATCAATGAACGACAAAGCGGTGCTTTACATGTAGGGCAATTTGCCTCTATTGATTTGCGTTCACATCCTGAGAAAAGTTATCAAGGGCACATCGCAAGAATTGGCGTGGAGAGTGACCGAACCACAGAAGAAAGAGAAGTTGACATTGTTCTTGATAATCCACAACGTCCTCTTTACATAGGAGAACGAGCCGAAGCTACCATTCAACTCTCTTCACATCCAAGAGCCTTAACCTTGCCACGGTTGGCTATCACTACACACAATGGCGAAAAAGGTGTTTGGCTAGCAAAGGATGGACATGCACATTTTCAGCCACTTTCTTTACATGTAAGCAATTTCGATGGTCTGATTATGATTGAAGGTATGAGTGAAAAAGATAAGGTTATTTTACCTGCAGGTCGTGATATGAGTGAAGGTATGCGAGTCAATCTATGATCAATTTAGCGCAAAGAGACATCACCCACTCTTTGGGTAAATTTCTTACAACAGCAACGGGTGTGGGTATGCTTTTAGGGGTTGTTTTAATTATGATTGGTGTGTATCGAGGATTGGTGGATGATGCCAATATTTTACTCAAAGATACCCGTGCTGATTTGTGGATTGTGCAACAAGATACCTTAGGTCCCTTTGCTGAGAATTCGCGCATACATGAAGATGTTAAATATCAAATAAAAGCTTTCGAAGGTGTCAAAGATGTTTCCGCAGTCACATTTCAAAGTCTGCAACTCTACCGTAACCATCAAGCGATTAGAGTCTTTGCTATGGGATATGATATTGGCTCATTTTATACACCCCATCTTTTAATTGAAGGAAGGCCTATTCTTGCTAGCCATTTTGAAATCATCGTTGATAAAAAAATAGGCTTTAAATTGCACGAAACCATTCTCATCGGAAGAGATATCTTTACAGTCGTGGGTATTACTAAAGATTCTGTTTCTTCGAGTGGCGATTTGATGGTCTATTTTTCGCTTCCCGATGCGCAGAAACTCCAATTTCTCTCAAGCAATGAGCAAATACGGAACGACCGAGCACGAGGAAATAAAGACACGACAACCACAACAGCCAATGCAGTGATCGTAACGTTAAATAAAAGTACAGATACCTCAAAATTAGCCCATGAAATAGAACGATGGAAACATGTCAAAGTTTTCACACAAGAAGAACAATCGATGATTTTAACTAAAAATCTTATTGAGCGTTCCGCCAAACAAATAGGCATGTTTACGGTTATTTTACTACTGGTGGCCTCCGTCATTATCTCCTTAATTATCTATACGATGACCATGGGAAAAATCAAAGAAATCGCGATTTTAAAACTTATTGGCGCTTCCAATGCGGTCATTGTCAAAATGATTGTGCAGCAATCTGTTCTTTTGGGCATATTAGCCTTTTTGACGGCAAATATCTTCTCGTATAGCTTAATGGATTTATTCCCCAAAAGAACCATTCTTCTCAGTTCCGATGCTTTAATGCTCTTACTGATTGTGATCATTGTGAGTATTTTAGGATCACTTTTTGGCGTGCGCTCTGCCCTTAAAATCGACCCCGCTAGTGCCATTGGAGGCTGATATGAAATCCTCACACCAAAGCGTCATCAAAGTAGAACAGCTTTCCAAAACCTATGGAAAAGGTGACAATGCCGTCATGGCAATCAAAGAATGTTCTTTTGAAATTTTCAAAGGTGAAACGGTGGCACTTTTAGGTCCCAGTGGTTCGGGGAAGACAACACTTATCACCATGATAGGCTGTATTACAGAGCCCACACATGGGAAATTGTACCTTGATGGAGAACTAATTTATGACCAAAAATGGTGCATCCGCGATACCAGAGAATTGCGCCGTAAAAAAATTGGCTTTATTTTTCAATCGCACAATCTCATCCCTTTT
>JAVHRG010000073.1:0-1013 GCA_036171535.1 Sulfurospirillum sp.
GTTCCACTCTTTGCAGAGATTGGATTGGAGATAGCATTCTTTGCAGGGCTGAATATCAGTAAGATCGTTAGCTGTTGTGGTACCCTGTTTTCTGCATCAAGCAGTTCGTACATCTCTTTGTTATTTGCAGTAGATGCTTCCTTATGGGTTTGGCTTTTCTATGGCTTCTTTGGACTGATTGTATTTGCGTATTGGTTGAAACATATGCCTTTGATGATTTTTGCCAATGGTATGTTTTTAATTTTTTCGATTATTGCGTTGATCGTCTTTTTTAGTCCGTATGTGTATGAACTCCCTACACACCGTTGTCCGTTTTGCTTATTGCAAAGGGATTATTATTATGTGGGGTATGCGCTTTACACGCTTTTATTTGCAGGAACGTTTTATGGGATTGGTGGAGGTATCTTAGCCCTGATTTCACATAAAGCGCACCCTCGTTTTATGGAAGCCTCTTTAATACTGAGTGCGCTTTATCTCGTGATGATAACAAGTTACCCTCTCATCTATTTTATTCGTAATGGAGTCTGGTTGTGAAGAAAACTATTTTAGTCGGTGTGCTGATTATCTTTCCTCTTCTTGCTCTTGGTGGGCTCTTTTGGTTTTTACATGTAAAGCATCAATTGCCAACTGATATCAGCAATAGTGCCAAAGTCGCTTTAGAATTTAAGGACAACACGATTCAATGCCCTGAGTGTCACATGTACCTTGTGGGTAAAAAACATACGGCTCAAGTGATCACTCAGGATGCTAAGACACACTTTTTTGATGATATAGGGTGTGCTATTTTATGGATCAAAGAGCAAAAGATTGAACCACAAAGCGTTACAATGTGGGTGTACAGTAATGACACGAATCGTTATATCGATGCGTTTAAAGCCTCTTATGCGATCAATGATGAAACACCTATGCATTATGGCTTTGGGGCGTATGAGAGCCCAAAAGAAGTCATGATCGATTTTAATGAAATGCGCCTTCGCATGCTCAGAGGCGAAAATATGAGCGACCCTAAAATA
>JAVHRG010000074.1:0-4903 GCA_036171535.1 Sulfurospirillum sp.
AGCTCTTTTTTCAGAAATCACCATGAACTCAAAATGTACCTCAATCCCGCTTACCCTATCGCCTCTTTTTCAAAATTTGTCTATGCTAAATTCAAACCAAAGCCTCAGTTTATGGCTATTGCCACCGATGCAACACGCCAAAATAAAGAGAAGAAAAAACTGGTTGTCTTTGTTTTAGGCGAAACGGCGCGTGCTCAAAACTTTTCACTGGGTGGCTATGACGTACCAACCAATCCACTTTTATCGAAACGAGATGACATTGTCTACTTACCAAACTTCGCCTCTTGTGGTACGGCAACTGCTATTTCAGTGCCATGTCTGTTTTCAAAATTTGGAAGAAATGATTGGGGTGACGATAAGGAATATTTCGAAAATGCTGTCGATGTTCTGGCAAAAACCGGTGTTCGTATCATCTGGAGAGACAATAACTCTGGTGGCGACAAAGAGATCGCTAAACGCATGAGCGATGTTGTTCAGTACGGTGGTCAAGGTTTTGATGAAGTGTTGCTCAAAGATTTCCAAGCCAATATCGATGCACGCTATGAAGACACGTTTATCGTACTTCATCAAGAAGGAAGTCATGGGCCAACTTACTTTAAACGTTATCCTGATTCCTTTAAAAAATTTACACCAACCTGTGACACGCAAGAGCTCGACAAATGTAGCCATGACCAAATCGTCAACACCTATAACAACACCATTCTCTATACCGATTACATTATCAATGAAACCATTAACCTGCTCAAAGCCAATCAAGACAAGTACGACATTACACTGATCTATTTTTCAGACCATGGCGAGTCACTCGGTGAAAATGGTGTTTACTTGCATGGGCTTCCTTATATGATAGCACCCGAAACCCAAAAACACGTGCCTGCCCTTTTCTATTTCGGCGATAAAACAAAGCGTGAATCTTTACATGTAAAAGCCAATGAACGCTTTTCACAAGACAATTTCTTTCACACGCTCTTAGGTCTTTTTGAGGTCAAAACAAGCGAGTACAAGCCAAACCTAGACATCTTGCACTAGGTTTGTGCTATACTTTTTGATCTTTACATGTAAAGCAAAAAACGTATGAAACACTCTTTTGAACCTGTTTACGATACTAACTCAAAAGTGCTTATTTTAGGCACTTTCCCCTCTGTGAAGTCACGTGAGCAAAACTTTTATTATGGACACCCACAAAACCGTTTTTGGAAACTGATTGCTACATTAACTAACACACCACTGCCGATAAGCATTGAAGAAAAAAAAGCAATGCTTTTACGTCATGGTATTGCACTTTGGGATGTTATTCAAAGCTGTGAGATTATAGGCTCAATCGATAGCAGTATCAAAAATGTTATTCCAATGGATTTTTCGACTATACTCCTTCGCAGCAACATAACCCATATTTATGCCAACGGAGCTACTGCGTTTAAACTCTTCCAAAAATACTGTGAAACCGCCACAGGCATCAACATCATTAAACTTCCATCCACCAGCCCTGCCAATGCTGCCTTTTCATTGGAAAAACTCTTACATGAATGGAGCATTCTCAAAATATAAAAAATACCTTTGACTTTTTTAATCAGCCCCGTGTTATAATAAAATACACATTATTGAAGGAATTATGAGTGGTTTCTAAGCTTATTCAAAACAACAGCATCTGCATCCATTTTCAACCAATTGTCTCTATCCGAAGTGCCAAAGTCATTGGTTATGAAGCACTCATGCGCGCTGTTAATGAAAACAATGAACCCCTTTCCCCTATCTTTGTTTTTGACCAAGCAAAGAGTGAAAACCTCTCCTTTGAACTTGATAAATACGTTCGTATTGAAGCACTGAAAAGTTTCAAACCCATTTTAGAAGCCAATAACGAAGTCCTATTATTTCTCAATTTTGAATCCCACCTGCTTGATAGCACTATCAGTTTTGATGACTTCGCCTTTTATACCCTTGCCAATGATCTTGGCATTCCTCCTGCTCGCATCGTCATTGAGATTAAAGAGTACCAAATCAAAGACAGTGAACGCCTCAAACAGTTCTGTGATTTTTACAAAGACCATGGCTTTCTGATCGCCCTTGATGATTTTGGTGCAGGCAATGCCAACTTTGACCGCATTTCTACAGTTCGTCCCCATATTGTCAAAGTCGATCGTTCCATCGTTTTTAATGTACATAACAATTTCATTCACAAAGAGATTTTAAAATCCATCGCCAATATGTGCTTCAACATTGGAGCGCTTGTTTTAGCAGAAGGCGTTGAGGAAGAAGAGGAGATACTACGCTCTTTGAAACTTGATATCGACCTATTTCAAGGTTTTTGGTTTGCTAGACCAAGTGTCACTGTGTGTGACAAAGCCCTTTTAGATGAGAAGATTACCTATATTGGGGCTAAACACACCCAAAATGTCAAAGCTTCCATGCAACACAAAGAATTTTTAATCGAAAGCGCTAAAGCCTATACGCATACAATTATTGAGTCGATTAAAACAGCCCATAAAACGGATTTTTTTGATTTTCTAAAAGAATTTGACATCATTGAAGCAATCTACTGCATTGATGCCAATACGGGCATACAAGAAGGCGACACGTTTATTAGTGCAGACACCAACGACTTTTTTCAACCTGCGCGCAATGGCGACAACCACGCATTAAAAGAGTATTTTTACATTACTAAAGAATCAAAACGGGGAAATTATCTCAGCCAAAAGTACATTTCCCGTGCATCGGGTCGTATGTGTCGTACTTTTGCACAGAAATTTGTTTTAGATGAGTGCGAGCGAATTCTCTGTTTAGATCTTAAAGTACAAACGCTTTAGTCATATGCTTGGGTAAACGTAACGCAGGATTTACTAAAAGTGCTGTACTCCAAATACCCGCATCTACCGTCGTCGGAGCAATAATACTCATTTGAGCATACGTCTGTTCACTATGGGGAGAGATAATATGCGAAAAACGTTGCTGCTCAATAGCGGTGTAACGTTTAGAATGACCCGACGTACACAGCGATTCATCTCTTAACACCACGGTTGCGACATTAGCCTCAGGCTTTTGGGGGTCTTGAATACCAATACACCAAGGCTCATGATGGCACGTTCCATACGCTGCAATATCCCCTCCAAAATTCACCAAGGCTGAGCTAATTCCCATCTGTTGCAATCGCATCAACGTTTGATCAACGGCATACTCTTTGACAATACCCCCTAAATCAATCTGCGTAAACGAATTGGAAAAATGGAGTCTCTCGCCTTCAAGACTCAATGAAGCAACACTAGCAAAAGGCGTTAGTCTAGTACATATGGCGTGATAATCGTGCAAAGAGATTGCTTTTTGTGCTTGTTTGAGTGTTCCTGCAAGAGCAATATCGAAAGCACCTTGCGTTATACGTGCATAAAACAACGCCAACGCTAAAATGACTGAAAGCTCTTTGCTGATAATGAGGGTATCGCTTTGACGGTGGTTGATGGCATAAATTTCGGAGGTAACATCAAAAAAACTGTACTGTTTTTGCAGGCTTTCGACTTCGGCCAGTAAAGAAGTAAGGACACGATCGCCCTCTTCTTTGGTGGCTACATCGAACTGAATTTCACACGGTGTTGTAAAGGCTGAAAAATGCGCGATATACACCGTGTATAGTTATGCGAGAAGACTTGCGCTACTACTTGTTGCTGTATCTGTCTTTCCGTACGATGCCAAAATCTTTTGTAACAAGCTTGATTGTAAATCTTCAATTGATTTTTTGGTTGACGTTTGTGTTGCAGATGCATCATCCGGTGACTGCGCTTGTTTCAAAGCACTTAAAAGTTCATCTGAACTGATCGTTCCATCTTTGTTAGTATCAAGGGTACTAAAGATTTTATCGGCACTACTTGAACTGCTGGAGTTACTTGAATTCCCAGATAATGAATCAATAGCTTGTTGAAATTCAGACTTATCAATGCTATTGCTATTGTTTGTATCCATTGACGTCATAAGTGACGATGCCATCTGGCTCATCACATTACCAAAATCTTGTGATGATGAAGACATACTACTTGCACTGCTTTGACTATTAACATTACTGCTATAAGACGATGTAAGATTATTGCCGATTGTCATTATGAAACTCCTTTCTACTGCCATAAAACTTTTATATTATTTTACAGCAACAATAGTAACTGAAAAGTAACAAAACACTTTCATTGACCTAAAATGCCCACAATTACGCATAATACGCTAAAAGTACCACCCCAAAAACAATACGATAAATACCAAAGGAGACAAAAGTATAATTTTGCAAAAATTTCACAAAGAGTTTGATGGTGAAATATGCGGTAATAAATGCTACCACAAAGCCAACACCTAAAACAATGAGATTATCAGTATTAAATTCGTTGTAATTTTTAACAATACTATACCCTGTTGCGGCGCTCATAACAGGAAACGCAAGTAAAAATGAAAACTCCGCACTCGCTTTACGTGTCAGTCCCACAAACATAGCACCCAAGATAGTCGAACCAGCCCTACTCGTACCCGGGACAAGCCCTGCAAGTTGTGCTAAACCAATGAGAAATGCCTGTTTATAGCTTACTTTTTCAACATCGTTGATAAAATGTTCTTTGGGTTTGTAATACTTCTCAGCAATTAAAAAAACTACGCCACCGACAATAAACATCGTTGCGACAATTTCAACGCTAAAAAGCGTTTTAATCTGCTTAGCAAATAAAAATCCAACGATACCAATGGGCAAAAATGCCACTGCAAGTCTTTTCCAGAGCTCAATTTTTTTGAGCGTAAACTTCTCTTTATACGCCAAAACAACCGCCAAAATAGCTGCAAACTGAATGATAATCTCATAAGCCTTCGTAACCGTGTCCTGTTTAATGCCTAAAAAATCTGCCGTAACGATCATGTGCCCAGTAGAAGAAACAGGCAAAAA
>JAVHRG010000075.1:0-4900 GCA_036171535.1 Sulfurospirillum sp.
TTTGAAAACAACGATAAGTGTACCGATGATACCGCAGATATAGATAAAAAATTGCTTTACAGGGATACGATCACGAAAGAAAAAAATGCACAAAATTGCTGTCACAAGGGGAACGAGCGTATAAAGTGTACCGGTACTAAGCGCGTCGGTGTACTCTAAAGCCTTGAAAAATAAAAGAAAATAGAGCACATAAAAGAAGCTAATGAGCATTGCTCTTGGAAACGTTGAAAAAATGCATACGCGTTTTTTCGCATTAAAAAGTACAAAGGGTGCAAGGACAAAGGTTGCGATTGTAAAACGAAGCAGTGTGAGCGAAATAGGGTGCACAATACCTGCGAGTTTTTTGGAGATAATAAAGGAACCTGCAACTAAAAAAGTAGCAAGAATTACCATCAGGTGAGCTTTGAAACTGTTTGACATCAAAATCCTTTTATGAATCTAGACCACTATCGTAGCAGATTTAAAAAGTCTTGTCATTTACATAGGTTGAGGCTTTTACGAATGCGGCTTAGTTGTGTGGGAGTAATGCCAAGATGGGTGGCAATATGATGTTGTGAAACTCTTTTTTCAATGTCAGGGTATTTTTCGAGGAAGTTTTGATAACGCGTGGTTGCATTGTCAATGATAAGAGAAATCTCATTTTTTTCTTTTTCAATGATCCAGTTTTGTTCGATGTAACGAATGTAAAAATTCTTAAATGCATCGTGTGTATCAATAAGGTGTCGATAGCCTTCATAATTGATTTCAATGACAATGCTTGACTCCAAGGCTTGAATGCACAAGTAGGAATTTTCACCACTTAAAAGCGAAACGACAGAGGCAGAAAAGTAGTTTTCCATAAAGAGATTTTTGGTGTAAATCGTGCTTTTTTCATGGAGATAGTAGGTACGCAACAATCCTTTGCAAATAAAATAGATTGCATGCGCAGGTGTGTAATTATCTTGGAGTAGTTCGCCTTTTTGTAGATACCTGAGTTTGAGATAAGGTTTGAAAAGTTCGAATTCATCATCATTAATAGGTGCATAATGGTTTAGAGCCTTATAAAATTGTTCCCAATAGGGCGTCTCATTTTCCATATGATCTCCTTTTCCAAACAATTTTATCATAATCAATTTTAGGTTACATGTAAAGCGCAAAAGCCTATTTTTCAACCACTGCTTTGGCATAAGTATGGGTATAATGGTGTTCTCTTTATAGAATTTTTAGGAAAGATATATGGCAGCATTGATCGCTCTTGGATTAGTATCAGGTCTTTTTTTTAGCTCTACCTTTGTACTCAATCGTCTGATGAGCTTAGAAGGAGGGCACTGGGTTTGGTCTGCGTCTTTGAGATATATTTTTATGATACTGTTTTTACTCATTGTCATTCGCCTTTTTCAGGGGCGCCAAACACTAACAGCACTTTTGAAACTTTATGTGGAACATTTGCTCTTTTGGACGGTGGCTGGAAGTATCGGCTTTGGGTGTTTTTACGCACTTTTATGTTTTAGTGCGGATTATGCACCTGGGTGGGTGATTGCGGCGACATGGCAGTTGACTATTATCGCTTCACTGTTTGTTCTCATGTTCTTTGGTAGAGTTTTTCCTAAGAGAATTTGGGTGTTTTCAACGATTGTTGTTGTGGGAGTAGGGCTTGTTAACACATCGCATATCACAACATTTCACTTTGTAGAGTTTGCAAAAGGTGCTTTTCCTGTACTGATTGCAGCGTTTTGTTATCCATTTGGCAATCAGCTTGTGTGGGAGTCCAAACATGGGCATAAACATTTTCCAAAAATCGATTCACCTTTGTTGGAAAATGCCTTTAATAAAGTGTTGCTCCTCTCGTTAGGCTCATTGCCTTTTTGGATTGTCTTAGTTGCTTTTATCCATCCACCGATGCCTTCAACGGGACAAGTGCTCAACACTGCTTTGGTAGCACTTCTCTCAGGCTTCGTTGCGACCACGCTTTTTTTATTGGCACGTCATCAAGCGCATACGTCCAGTGAACTTGCGGCAGTGGATGCAACCCAATCCAGTGAGGTGATCTTTGCCCTTTTAGGAGAGATGCTTTTTTTAGGAACAGCATTCCCCAATGCTCAAGCATGGATTGGCATAAGTTTGGTGTTTATAGGGCTTGGATTTTTTATCTATTTTCAAGAAAAAGAGAGTGTGGTTCACGATTGATTCATAATAATACGTTACACTACTACAAAATTTATAAGGATTTTTGAAATGAAAACGCTTAAAAAAGCATGTTTGCTTTTAGGTTTGGCTTTAGGGGTATGTGTGTATGCTGAGACTCCCAAAATGGCATTGCCCTTTAATATCACTCCTGAGATGTATGCAACCTTTATGGCACAAAATTTAGCACCTAGTTTACCGCATACTTTCAAGCAAAAAGATCTGTCACTTGTTGTGACCAATGTTCATGCAGAGCAAAATAAAGTCTTTTTTCACTCAACAACAACCCAGTACAAACAAATTCTTGCCGAGTTAAACAAATATCATACCTTACCAGATGATTTGAAAAAACAATGTAAAGATTTTTCTAAAATTGCAATGGTCGATAAAGGGGTTGAATACTATTTAAGTGTTGAAGAAAATGAGAAAAAATTTGTTGTGAAATATGACAAAGAAGCATGTTCCGAAAGCTTTGATCCCGCACAAAAAATCTTTATCGGTGGATACAACCGTTATGGTTTTGACATTAATGGGGCAAGTAAAAAAGACAATTTTGCTAAACAATCTTCACATTAACGAACACAATTCCGACCCGCATCTTTAGCTTCATAGAGCTTTGCATCTGCTTTGATGTAAAGCTCATCAAGCCGTTTAATCTCAGGTATACACATCGCTAAACCGATACTGACCGTAAAATTAAGTATTTTTCCATCATCATAAAGTATGTCAAGAAGACTCAGCTCTTTTCTCAATGTTTCTAGCTTTTCTCTGGCTTGTTCTTCGTTTACATGTAAAAGCAAAAAGGCAAACTCTTCACCACCAATACGAGCGATGATATCCGTTTCGCGCAAACTTTTTAAACAGTGCTTTGCTAGAGCTTGTAGCACAGCATCACCTATGGGATGTCCTAAAGTATCGTTGATGCTTTTAAACTGATCCACATCAAGAACAGCAAAACAGATAGAACCGTTGTAACGTATAGAGCGCGTAAACTCTTGTTCGGCTACTTCGAGGAAATACCGACGGTTATGAAGACCTGTTAAGATGTCGGTTTGGGCAAGGTATTGGAGCTCTTTTTCCAACTCAATACGTTGCTCTATCTCCTCTTTAAGGTTTATTTGTTCCAAAAAGAGTGCTTTGTGGGTCCGCATGGACTCTTTTTGATAGCGTGAACGATGATACTCAACCCAACTACTAATAAATGCGACTGTCATATAGGTAACACTAAAACGTACTTGAAATGGAATACTATACGCCGTATGAATTTCGGGGACAACACCAAAAAGTCCGATGATCATACCTAAAAGCAAACAACTGTACAAAAATCCAAGGCGATTACCAAATAAGAATATAGTGCCAATAGGATAAACATATGCCCACAAAATACGTGAGTTATCTGTATCTGCGGCATTGAAAATCATATAAAGAATTAAAAAGGCATAGAGTAGGTTTGACGTATGGTAGAGTAAAAAGGTCTCTTTCATTTTAGGAATAAGATACAGTGATCCAACCAGATGAGTGGAAAAGAGAATGACCAAAAAAGCCAATGTAAAATTGTGGATATACGCATTGTAAGCACTTGTTCCCAGTGCTACTGGCGCCATTAAAAGGGTAATCCATACATAATGATTGAGTCTTGAAAGTTCTATTTTATCATGACACGATGATTTAGTAACGATAATATCAACAAAATACTGAATGTTTTTGGCAAGTGTAATCATAATGGTTCTTTTTCCTTAAACTGTACATTGGAAAATGTATCAAAGAAGGGTCTTTTTACATGTAAAGCAAACAAAGGCGATATAAAAGCTCATATCGCCTTTAAATAGTGTATTACGCGTTAGCTTCTTTAAGAGCTGCTTCGACATAAAGTGCGCGAAGCTTTTTAGCCATAGGACCAGGTTTTCCTGTACCGATAGGCTTACCATCAATCTCAATGATTGGGAGAACAAAAACCGTTGCACTTGCCATAAAGGCTTCATCTGCATTTAACGCTTCTTCAATACTAAAGAGGCGCTCTTCAACTTTGATATTGTGGCTTGCTGTTAAGTTCATCAATACTTTACGACGAATGCTTGGCAAAATGGAATTGGAAAGTGGACGTGTGATAATCACACCATCTTTAACGATAAATGCTGCAGAAGAAGTTCCCTCTGTTACAAAACCATTTTCTACCATCCATCCCTCATATGCACCTTTTTGGTGGACTTCTTCTTTGGCTAAAACTTGACCAAGGAGAGAGATCGATTTGATGTCACGTCTTTGCCATCTAATGTCGGCACAACTAAGGACTTTAACGCCTTTTTCTGCCAAAGGATTTTTGATAATCTCTTTTTTAAAGGTAAATGCCATAAAGGTTGTTGGGGTATTTTCAGGGAAATAGAACTCACGAGGTGCAACACCGCGTGTGACTTGCATGTAAATGCCACCTTCAACGATGTCATTTTTTGCAATTAACGTATCCAAGATGGTAATAATTTCTGTTTTGCAGAAAGGCGCTTTAAGGCCAATTTTGCTCATACTTCCATTAAAACGTTCGAAGAAAGGTTCTTTATCAATTACTTTACCGTTAATAACAGGTACAACTTCGTAGATACCATCGCCAAAAAGGTAACCGCGATCAAAAATAGATACTTTCGCATCTTCCTCTTTACAAAAATCACCGTTTAAAAAAACAATACTGCTCATTACAGACTCCAAAAAAAATAATACGTCATTGTACCAAAAGGTTTCTTAG
>JAVHRG010000076.1:0-4875 GCA_036171535.1 Sulfurospirillum sp.
CATTTTTCTGATACCACGCGTAAATCGCCTCTTTTACATTCAAGCCAAACACCACTCAATTGGCTTTTTACCATTACATATAAGATATTCATTGCTTTTCGAAAAAGGCTTCGAGCCAAAAAATCCACGGTACGAAGAAAGAGGTGAAGGGTGAGGAGCACGTAAAATCAGGTGTTTTTTACCATCAATCAAACTGGCTTTTGCTCCTGCAGGACTGCCCCAAAGGATGAATACCAAGTGCTCTTTTTGAGCACTTAATGTCTTAATCACAGCGTCTGTAAAATTTTCCCACCCTTGACCACGATGGGAATTAGCTTCACTGGCACGCACCGTTAAAACCGTATTGAGCAAAAAAACACCTTGCTTTGCCCATGCGCTCAAATTACCATTTTTTGGAATTGTACAGCCCATGTCATCTCGTAATTCTTTAAAGATATTTTGAAGAGATGGTGGATGCTGGACACCGTCTTGCACAGAAAAAGAGAGACCATGTGCCTGACCAACTCCATGATAAGGGTCTTGCCCTAAAATAACCACTTCAACGCTCTCAAAAGGTGTGTTATCAAACGCCGCAAAGATATTTGCACCACTGGGATAAACGGTATGGCTTTTTTTTTCTTCCACCAAAAAGCTTTTTAAAGTTTCAAAATAGGGCTTTTGAAACTCTTCACGTAAAACATTTTTCCAACTCTCTTCCATTTTTGGATCAACCATTTTTATCCTTTAATCACTTGCAGTCTATTTTTTAAGAATTTTTGGGTAAAATACGCTTCGCCTTCTTCTAGACCTGTGCAATGTCTTTTAAGAGTAACGCTTCAGGGTGGGAACACAGCAGAGCGCTTTTTTTAGGTGTGTGCCGCAGTCATCTGGGAGAGGGTTTTTTATACCCCTTTTTTTACACTCCCAAATACTTTTCAATCTCCAACGCCAATTCATAAAAATCAACATTTTCCATTTGACCTTTTTCTTTCAGTTTACCTCGAATATGCTCTTTACCTTGAATCAACTCTTTTGACTTTACACCATGCGAAATAGAAAGTGTTGCTTCAATAAATGCGGCTAAATTATCACAGTTTTTCAGTGCTTTTCCATCAATTGCATTGTATTTTTCTTCATTGTAAGCCGAAACATCCTCAACCATCGTAATTTCATGCTCATTGATGCGGTTCATAAACTCATCTTTTTGATTATCCCCATAGAGTCCAAGAAGGTATTTAAACTCTTTAATAAGTCCCTCAGGGAGGTATGGAAGTATCTCTTCTTCGATCATCTTAATTTCAAACTCACTGATAATATTATCCAATCCGCTGACAGAGTATTTTACAGGCGAGATGATGTCTCGGGTAAGGGCTTCAGGAAAATCATGAAAAAGGGCACAAAAAAAGTTATTGACCAGACGCCCGTCACATGCTTTGACAGAAAGAGAGTAAAAATAGCCCAAAATGGCGACAATAAGCATATGCCCCAATACAGAAGTTTCAGGAATGCGTGGTGTTTGTGCCCAACGTTTTTGAAAACGAAGTCGTCCGCTCAAATCAACAATTTTAGAGATTTTCTTATTCATAGCCATTTTACGAACACTTATGAGTTCATAATAGTCTTCAATTTCCTCTTCAACAGCCTCTTTTACACGGTCAATATTGTTCAAAAATTGGCTGGTTTGATAAACAATGGAAAATTCCCAACGTGTCGCCATATACGAAGCCGCTTTAAGGACAAAACGTTCTTTTTTATACATAGTACTATCATTTAAGTACGTTTTAAAACGCTCATAAAAAGCACCATCTTCAATGTCGCTCAGTGAGTCATAGAGTTGTTCTAAAACCCATGTATTGATCTCTTTCTCTTTTTTTTGAAGTGCTTTACGAAAAACATCGGGACGAATGTCGGTGACAACGACACGACGCAAAAATTCAAAAATACCCGCTTCAATTAATGAGCGCATATCAATACTCTCTTTGGGTTCCATTTTTGCAATCAAATAGGCGATGATGAACTTATGCGCTTGTTTATCAAGCTCCACCAATTCTACCATGCGTGGATAATCATTCCAACGCTGAATAGAAGCTGCTCCAAAGAACTGCTCAATGAGTTTTGGACTTAACATGAACTCTCGTTACGTACTTGTTTTGAGTCGATTTCAATCACCGTATGAACATTGCCTCTTGGATTAAAATCAGCAACGACTTTGAGCCATTTTGGCTTGAGTTTACGATCCAGTAGATCATAAATTTCATTAGCACTGTTTTCATGGCTGATATTGCGGTTCATAAAACTGTTAATGTAAAGTTTGATTGCTTTAAGCTCAACAACGAGTTCATCAGGAGTATAGTCAATGTAAATCGTTGCAAAATCAGGATAACCACTGCGTGGGCAAAGACAACAAAATTCTGGCAATGTAAGCTTAATCACGTAATTTTTTTTATGTTGATTGGGCCAAATTTCTAAGTCTTTTTCAACATCAAATTCTTTAATAATTTGTTCACCGTATTTCATAAAATATCTCCTACTATTTGTTCTAAATTTTTAGGTTTTGAAATACAAAACCCTTGTATATAATCAGGCTTTATCTCTTTCATTTTTTCCAAAATAGCCTCTTTATCGACAAATTTTACCATACTTTGTATATGAAGTGTTTGGATGAGTTCTACATAATGTAAAAGAAGTTGTTGGTATTTGGAATCATCTATTTTTTTAGTAAATTCAATGTCAAACTTCACTAAATCAATGGGTAAATGTTTAA
Organism: Sulfurospirillum sp.; assembly: GCA_036171535.1. Classification (GTDB taxonomy): domain Bacteria; phylum Campylobacterota; class Campylobacteria; order Campylobacterales; family Sulfurospirillaceae; genus Sulfurospirillum. The sequence goes on from JAVHRG010000076.1 coordinate 2,744, forward strand.
GATACTCAAAACTACAGTTATTACCTCCAAAATTGCCAAGGGCTATTTTAAACCCAACTTCTTGATAACTCTCAATAATTTCTCTAAATCGGTGCATATTTTCATAACTTTTCTTTTCTGTAATCTCAAGTATAAAGCGATTTGGTGCAATATTCTTTTTTTCAAAAAGTGTTGCAAGATAGTGTTTAAAACTAAGATTTCGTAGGGTTACAGGGGAAATTTCAACACTAAAAAGAACTTCTTTTTCCATTAAAGGCAAAATTTCTTCCATTAAGAGTTCAAAAACTTTTTCATCAAATATTTTTTCATACCCTGTATGGTTAACGATACGCTGTATTTGTTGTTTGGAAAGTAAACCATAGGTTTGTGACTCCATACGAGTTAAAACTTCCAATATTTCAATTTTTTCTATTTTAAGTGTTAAAGAGGGTTGATATTTAAAAAAGAGTTGGTGGTATTTAATTGCTTCATCTATAATCATTTGAAATTGGTTTAGTTTGATATTTGGCATTATTTCTTCACTCTTTTTTTGCTCTTCTATAAGCATTAAAAGATGTTCTATGATATTTTTTGTATCACTATCGTAGGCAGCACTCAAAAGCGAAAAATCAACTTTGACTTCGATATTTGAAATTCCTACATTTTGAACGCTCTTTGTAAAAATAGTCAAAAGATGCCGAAGTTCTTTACTTGAATTTTTAATATAAAACAAAAAACTATTACTGCTATAACGGCCAATTGAAACGTTTTTAAAATGATGTTCACGTAGAAAAAATTCCAATTTTTGTATAAAATGAAAGAGAAGAATATCTCCATTATGAATGCCATAACGCTCATTAATATCACTAAAATTATTTATATGTAAAAAGATAATGATCGTATTTTCACGATCTTTTATTTTTTCGATTTTAGTCATAATTTCTACTCTGGTAAATGTCCTCGTAATAGGATCAATCAACGTTGTTTGAAAACCATGATAAATCAAATAAACCGTATAGTAAACATAAATGGGAATCAATAAAATTAGAAGAATAAAATTAATTGAAGTGTAGGAAAAAAGTTGAAAAGAGTGAAAAAAAATGCCTATGAGAAGAAGAAAAGGAAAAGCGATTTTAAGAGCTGTAATAAATCGATTTTCTCTCTCCTTAATCTCAGAATAGAGCATTAAACGTCCAAGTGTTTTACATCTTTGGCATGATCTTGAATGTACTGTCGGCGAGGTTCTACTTCATCACCCATAAAGAGGGTAAAGGTATCACTAGCTGCTTCTGCATCTTCAACTCGCACTTGTAAAAGGCGTCTATTTTCAGGATTCATGGTTGTTTCCCAAAGTTGTTCAGGATTCATTTCACCAAGACCTTTGTAGCGTTGGATATAAGCACCTTTTTTAGCACTTTTTTCGATTTCATCTAACACTTCAACAGGATCTTTGCCGTCAAAAACATCAAAGTCACGTTCTTGTATTTTAGTGTAAATATAACGTGCCTCTTCATAAAGTGGGTTTGTATAGAACGTTTCATCTAGAAGAAGCTCTTCTAAACCATCTTTGGTTTGAATAAAGAGATGAATTCCTTCATCATTGATGTAATGGTTCAAAATATTGTAACCAAGATTTGTAATAAATTTTTGAATTTCAACAAATAATCCTTCCGTAGGAAGTACAATCAAATCTGGATTTTCAATTAAATAACGAATCACTTCAATCATAGCAAAACGTTTTTCAAGCTCTTTTAAAATACCTCTGTAAGCAGAAATAATTTTAAAGTAATCCACTAAATCAGGAGTTCCAACACCTTCAATCGCAATACTATCCATACCTGATTCAATTAAAAAGGCATTCATTTCATGATCATCTTTGAGATAAATCTCTTTTTTGCCTTTTTTATAACGGTAAAGCGGTGGCTGAGCTAAATAGACATACCCATTATCCACAATAGGTCGTAAAAAGCGGAAAAGGAATGTTAAAAGAAGGGTTTGAATATGGCTACCATCAACATCCGCATCGGTCATAATAATCAGTTTGTGATAACGAAGTTTTTCTTCATTGAATTCTTCACCAATGCCGCATCCTAGAGCCGTAATCATATTTTTAATTTCATCTGATTTTAAAATCTTATCTAAACGACTTTTTT
>JAVHRG010000077.1:0-4859 GCA_036171535.1 Sulfurospirillum sp.
AGATTTGAACTCTCGGTCAGGTTACCCCGACGCATCCTTAGCAGGGATGTGGTTTCAGCCGCTCACCCATCTGTCCATTAAAAAGTAGAGTGCAAGTATAGCAAAAGTAAATAATAAACGGCTTAAAGCCGTTTATTATTTAGATATAAGCAGCATCTTGTGATTTTAAAAGCTTTTCAAGCAGTTTTTGAAGTTTTGGAACAGACGTTTGATCTGTTTTTTTTGCCTCTTCAATCTTATCTTTCAGCATCACAACCAATTTAACACCTTCTATAAAATACATCGGATACTCCTTTTAGATCATAGTTTAATCTAAAAAAAGCAAAATTTATTCCGAAACTGGAGCTGGCGGTGTAAGTGGAACCAATTCAGGTTGCTTAATCACTCCATCATAGAAAACGGTACAATTTTCATCGTTTTGTTTAGGTGTCGTATGTGTTATTTTTGATTTTGTTGTAAAGGAAAGGACTACATCTTTGAGTGTTTTTACGGCTGACTCATCAAGTTTCACAGCAGGTTTGGCATAGGTTCCACTAAATTTTTGCTCAACGACAGCACACCCTTTTGTATCCAAAAGAGCCGCTTTTACATCAATCAATTTTTCATCGACAATATTAATAGCTCCCTTGATTGCGATTCTGTTGGAAGCTGTACTCAGTGCTACATCGCTTAATTTAATCTCAGAATATCCAAGATCAACTTTGGTATTGAGCTCCTTAATCAATGTATTGCCACCTTTAAAGGCTTCAACAGTACCAGAGATGAGTGTGTTGAGATTTAACTTTTCTTTTTGAAAAGGATCAAGCACTAAAGCAATTTTATCAATATCATACCCTTTCAAGGTTATCTCTTCACCAGAAAGCTGAACAAATCCATTGAGAGTACTTTTAAAAGTCGCTCCATCACCCACAAAGAAAGAAAGTTTAAAGTCACCATTGGCATTGCCATCTAGCATATCTTTACCCCATAATTCTTTTGAAAGACTTGCCAATTTCAGACCTACAATCTTACTTTTTAACGAAATTTTAGGTTGTTTCCCACAAAAATCGAACTTTCCATTTCCCTGAATTTGTGTGTCAAAAAGTGTGTATTTAAGGGCACTGCTAACAGCAATACCATTTTTCAGTTCAAATGACATCGAAATATCTTGTACAGCATACGTACTTCCGTACTGAATTTTATCAATATGGGTGTCGGCATTAAAATAAAGTCCTTGAATACTATGCTTGGAAGAATCATAACTGATCTCATTCACGTCAAGATCAATGTGTTCAAAGATGGTTTTATTACTTGCATTCATATCTGCATAGCTCATAGTGCTATTTCTAAAGATGATTTTTTTTGTATTCATGAACGATACGATATCATTCTCTTTTTCAGCAGTAGTATTGCTCTCTTTAGTTTTCTTTTCAAGCGTTTTTTGTGTTGGTAATGGAAGCAAATCGTAATTGAATTTACCATCCTTTATCTTTTCGATATTTAAAGCTAGTCCATTTATAGAAAGCTGGGTGACTTTGACCTCTTTTTTTAATAGCGCTGGTACATCAAGAGCAACATCAAAACTACTCAACTTGGCAAAAGGAGTTTCAGGATGATAGGTTGGATTATTAATTTCGATGTCAGACACACTGACGCCAACAGGTGAAAGGGTGAGTACTATATCACCACGAATAATAACTTCATATCCTGTACTCTCTTTAATCGCTTTGTGCAATCGTGGTTTATACTCATTGAAATCAATCACTTTGGTAAGAAAGAAAAAAGCAACAATGATAAAGGCAGCCAATAACACCATACCGAATACAATCTTTTTGAACATTCTTACCTCTTAATGACTAAATATTTTCAATAATTTTCTTTACCACGCCTAAAGGATCCCCACTGTGATAAATCGGTCTTCCAACAACGATAAAATCAGAGTGTTGCTTTTTTGCAGTCTCAAGATCAGCCACTCTTTCTTGGTCATTGCTATTCTCTCCAAAAGGGCGAATTCCTGGAGTGAGCGTTAAAAATGAATTGGCTGTGTGCGCTTTAATATCTAGGCTTTCATAAACCGAGCACACAACACCGTGTAAACCACTCTTATACGCATCTTTAGCAAAATCAACGGCCTTTTGAGCAATGGACGTATGGTAAATCGCTTCAAAAGAAGCATTATCAAAACTGGTAAGTGCGGTTACAGCTAAGACGATCGGGGGATGAGGAAGTGCATTCACACGCTCCATCACCATGCTCATTGCTTTGACGCCACTGGAGGCATGCACGTTGAACATATCCACACCAAGGCTCACCATTGACTCGGCGGCATCTGCCATAGTGTTGGGAATATCGTAGATTTTGAGATCTAAGAAGATTTTAAAATTGGGGTTGATCGATTTAATTTCACGTAAGAGTACTTCGCCATCACGAATGAAAGAGCGAAGCCCAATTTTAAGCCAAATATCTTCACTTTTAAGCTTTTGAACAAGAGCAATATTTTCACGTTTACTGGGCAAATCAAGCGCAACGCACAACTTCATTTATTTAGCTTCTCCATCTTTACTGATAGCATCTAAAACACCGTTAATAAACTTAGGACTTGTTTCATTGCACAGTTTTTTTGCAAGCTCAATCGCTTCGTTAATAATGACTGCATTATCGAGTTCAGAATATAAAACTTCATAGGCACCCAGTCTTAAAATGGCACGTTCAATTGTTCCAATTTCACTAAGATTCCACTCTTTAAGATGCAGGTTAATGGCTTCATCAATGATGCTCAAATGCTCTTTTACCCCATGGTACAAACCAAGGGCAAACTCTTTTTGCTGATTTCGAATCTTTTTTTCTTCAAAGAGTTCATCTATAAATTTTTCAATGCCAGAATTTCCAATATCTTCTGCGTACAAAAGGGTAATAATGCTCTCTCGTGCTTGATGTCGTGTTGCCAAAGCGTTTCCTTATAGGTGTTTGTAGAGACTAATGAGTTCGATTAACCCTGTCATTGCTTCAAAGCCTTTATTGCCAGCTTTGCTTCCTGCACGCTCAATCGCTTGCTCAATATTATCGGTCGTCAAAACACCAAAAGTAACTGGTTTTTGATATTTAAGGGCAGTGTTTGCAACACCTTTGGTTGCTTCGGCTGCAACGTAGTCAAAATGAGGGGTACTTCCACGAATAATCGCACCGACACAACACACAGCGTCGTATTTACCACTGCTTAAAATTTTATCGAGTGCCAAAGGAATTTCATATGCGCCTGGCACTAAAATAAGGTCTAAATTTTTCTCATCGCCACCATGACGAATAAACGCATCTTTAGCGCCTTCGACCAAACGATCCGTAATAATATGGTTAAATCTACTGTTAATAATTGCTACTTTTTCTTTACCATTAAGGGAGAGTTTTCCTTCAATAATATTCATAATGTTCCTTTTTACTTTTTCTTATAATACACTATTTTTCGTTACAGTTTAATTATCGCTTCTGCCAGACACTTACATGTAACGTTTTTATCACGCTTTTACGCGCGTTTTCTTTGACTTCCAAACACATCTGCGAAGGCTTTACATGTAAAGTAAGAAAGGGCGATAAATGCTCGTTTAACGCATCAAATGTACTGTACTTTTCGCCATTTTTCTTAAAACCACCGAGCCATTTAGCACGAGGCGTTTTAACTTCATCCCAGTCATAGCTACTTGCAATCACTAAAAATCCCCCAGCATTGAGACGCTCTTTGATCTTCTCTAAAAAGAGTGCAGGATCGTACAAGGTATCAAGGGCATCATTGACTAAAATGAGATCGTATCCATCAAAATAAGGCTTCATATTGTGCGGATCAGCTTGCCAAAATTCTACTTTTTGCTGGCTTGGGTCAATACCAAAATCGCTCAGATTTTTCTCAATAAAAAAGGCTAATTCACCCTCTTCTTTAAGCGCATATTTGAGCTTTCCACTCTCTTTAAAGTTGGTCGCAAGTCTGACAACGCGTGCGGTAAATTCAATGCCATGCACCATGTCAAAATGGCGTGCAAGCGCAAATGTACCCCTACCTGCCCCACAGCCAATTTCCAAAGCTTTTGTTTTTTTACTGCCTAAATCAATACAAACCTGTGCCATCTTTTCATAATAATTAGGCTCTTTTTCACCAAAATGAGCATCGCAGATTTTTGAGAGTGCAAAGTCTGTCTCATAGAACACAGAGTGCGTTTCCACAGGTTCGTTGGACTCAATGTAGCGAAACCCTGCATGTTGGTAAAAATGGCGACGAAAGGCGTAACGTGAGCTTCTTATAATCTCATTGCCTGTACTAATCCACGACCCCCCTTTGATGATATTATGCCGATCATCAAACGTCGGAACGGAAAAATCATCGTACAAAGGATGCACTTCAAAGCCATCAAAGCCATTGATTGGCGTCTCCGTCCACTGCCACACATTGCCGATAACATCGTAAAACTCGTCAAAGGCAAACGTGTCTACAGGCACGGAAGAGGCAAAATACTCCAAGTTAATATTGGCAGGCGCTTTGTCCCAAAATGGCTCATCCACCTTTACATGTAAATCTCGAAGAGCATACCACTCCTCTTCGCTCGGAAGGCGAATGGACGTACCTGTGATTTGACTTTTCCAGTTGCAAAAGGCTTTGGCTTCGAGGTAATTGATCTCTACAGGCCAACTCCATGGCATTTCAATCTCTTCTGCCATCAATCGCAGTTTGTATCCTGAAGTATCTACACGCCAAAAAAGAGGCATGGTCGCATTTTTGTACGTACGCCATTCCCAGCCCTCTTCGCTCCAAAAACTTCGTGTTTCATACCCTTTATTAGCAATAAACGCTAAAAATTCCGCATTGGATACCAGATATTTTGAGGCGTGAAAAT
>JAVHRG010000078.1:0-4817 GCA_036171535.1 Sulfurospirillum sp.
TTTCAAGCGATTGATCTTGCCAGTACCCCTACGATATACAAGATGCTTAAAGCGAGTATCAGCTAAAAACTATCTTTACATGTAAAGGATAGTTGGCTCACTTTTGAGTGAGGACATTTTTCTCAAAAACGCTCCAACCACACTCAAGCCAGAGGCGCGCACTTTGGTTGAAAAGTTCACTTTGTAAGGTTGCTACTTTAGCTTTTGTGCTTGCTAAGTTGGCAATCGCTCGGCTGAGTTCATCGGCACTGATGAGTTGATTGTCAAAACGACCTTGGGTTAGGCTAGTGTACGATTCACTCGCTTTGGCTTCCAGTTTGGCACTTTGAAGCTCGGCTTCCAATGTTTTGATCTCAAGCTCAGTATTTTCCACTTCAAGAGCGACTTGTTGTTTGTACTCTTCTAGATTGAAAAAAGCGGACATCTTAGAAGCGCGCGCTGCATCAATGGTGTGTACATCACTAAAGCCATTAAAAAGATTCCAAGAGGCACTGAGTCCTACATAGCTTTTATCGCCATTGGTGTAACCATCGCCATTGAGTTCCATTGAGTTGCCTTGACCTTTCAAAACACCTACCATTGCAAGCGTGGGGTAATTTTTGCTTTTGGCAAGTTCAACACTGCTTTGCGCCACATCAATCGCTTTTGCCATGACATGTAAATCTTCACGCTCATTAAACGCGATCTCTTTTACCTCATTCTCACTTGGTGTTTTAAACGTTTGAAGGGTATCCGCTTGGAGTGTCTCTATTTTGGTATTAACGATCAGTGAGAGTTGATTGAGAAGCTGTTTCTTTTGATTTTGATGGTGAAGCAGTTGCGCTTCGATGTCATATTTTTTGGCTTCAATCGCGTAGAGTTCGCTTTGTGCTAAAAGACCATTGTCATAAAATCCTTTGGCCTTTTTATAGGCTTGATTGATGGCAAGCTCTGAGCTTTTTAAAGCGTCAATAACTCTCTCTTCAGCGATAATAGCGCTAAAAAGTTGTGTGACATGCATGGCAAGATTTCGCTTCAGATTGGTCAGTTTAAGCATTGCTTGCTCATTTTCTAAGCGTGCTTTATCAATGCTTGCAGAAATGGCAAAACCCGTAAAAAGTGGATAGCTTAAAATCAGTGCACCTTCAAGATGTTTACGTGTTCCCATATCCGCTTTGGTCACAGGAAAAGAGGGAAGATGAAGCGTCATGTTAGGAATTTCATTAAATTCAATGGCGCTAAGTGTTGCATCAAGAGAGGGAAGATTTTTGCCAAGTGCCGCTTGATAGAGTGACTGAGATGCACTTTCAAGCTCTTTGGCACTTTTGTAGCTATTACTTTGTTCTAACAAATTTAAAAGTTCCGTGTACGTTTGTGCGCAAAGACACAAAGGAAATAAAAACAGAAGTAAACGTCGCATGAACCGTCCTTGCGAAACATCATGATTATAGTGTTAATAGTATTGCTAATAGCGTTAAATTGCTCTTAATTTAGGTAAAAATATACCAAAGAAGTTATATAATAGTTTACTCTTCAACCAAGGAGCGTGAATGTTAGAAAAAATCAAACAGTATCGTTTAGGTGTGGCTATTTTAGTTTTGGTTTTAATTGCTTCGGGACTTATTATTCATAAACTCATTGCTCCTAAACTTGCCGCAAATCTTGTGCAAGGTTCAGGTCGTATGGATGGTGATCTCATCAATCTAAATGCCAAGTATGCAGGGCGTATTGCTACTTTAAACATTCAAGAAGGGCAACACGTTGAGCTAGGGCAAAATATAGCCGTCCTTGCAAGCGAGGAATATGAAGCGCAAAAGGCACAAATAGAGGCACAAATGAGTGCACGAACACAAGAGTTAAATGCCAAAGAGACAGAACTTGAGATCGCTTCTAAAACCATTCCCGAAACACTTTCTAAAGCCAAAGATAATCTTGCTATCAAACACCATCAGCGCGAGGAACTCGATAAAAACATCGCTTCACAAACCAGTATTTTAGCCCAAGATAAACGTGATTTAGAGCGTATGAAAAACCTATTTGAACAAAATCTCATCGAAAAGCGTCAAGTCGAAACCGCGACACTCAAACACCAAACCAGTAATGATCTTTTAGCAGGCTTACACCAAAAAAGAGAACAACTGAGCCTTGCAATAAATGTTGCCAACAGCGATCTGATCGATGCAACGGCACATCAAAAAACGTTACATGTAATGGCTCAAGGACTCGATGCTTTACGATCATCCCTTAAAGCATTAGAAGCTTCCAAAACACAAATTGAAGCGGTTTTAAATGAGATGACTCTGCGCTCTTCCATTGATGGTGTGGTGGTCGAAAAAATAGCTAATCAAGGTGAAGTCATCGGAGCTGGAAGTGTGGTTGCAACCTTGCTTGATCCAAACTCCCTTTACCTTAAAATCTTTGTTGATACCAAACAAAATGGAAACCTCCACGTGGGCAATGATGCCGTCATTTTTTTAGATGGAAAACCCAATGAGCCCATCCCTGCAAAAATCGTGCGTATCGAGCAAAAAGCGGAATTTACTCCCAAAGAGGTGAGCGTTCCGAGTGATCGCATTCAAAGGGTTTTTGCTTTACATGTAAAACCTAATGAGCCTCAGTTAACCCTGAAATTGGGTATTCCTGCAGTAGGTGTTGTTTCTATGGATGGTAAAGGTTTACCAAAGAGTTTAAACAACGTTCCAGAATGAGCCTAAAATGGAATTAAACGTTGAGAATGTCAGTGTTTATCATAAAAAAAGTTTAGGTATTGCTGGGGCAAATGTATCGGCAAATGAAGGTGAGATCATCGGCTTTATTGGAGCGGATGGTGCGGGTAAAAGCTCCCTCATTCATGCCATAGCAGGAGTCATTCCATTTCAAGGAAATGTCACGTTTAATGGAGTGACGTACCATTCTCCCAAAGAGGCAGAACCGCTTAAGCCTTCCATCGGGCTAATGCCTCAGGGCATTGGTTTGGTACTGTATGAGCTTTTAACCATCGATGAACACCTACGTTTTTTTGCCAATATTCACAACATCTATCAAGACAGTGCCTTTGAGTCATACAAACTTCGCCTCTTAAAAATGGCAGGACTGGATGCCTTTCAAGACCGTCAAGCGGGGAAACTCAGTGGTGGAATGATGCAAAAACTCTCCCTTATCTGTACACTCTTACACCGTCCCAAACTACTCCTTCTGGATGAACCGACCACGGGTGTTGATCCGCTCAGTCGTATTGAATTGTGGGAAATTTTGGATGAAATACGTAAAAGTGAAGGAACAATTTCCATCATCAGCACAGCGTACATGCAAGAAGCCGCCAAGATGGATAGAATTTTACTCTTTGATGAGCAAGAGATCATCGCACAAGGGACTTCAAATGAACTGATAGACTCTGTTCGCTCCATGAGTTATGTTGAGGGTATCACAACAGAAGAACCTTGCATTCATACCTTGCATGCAACGTATTGTCTTGGCGCTTTAGAAGAAAAACATATAGAACCAACCCTTGAAGCACTCTTTTTTGTCAATGCCCTTCAAAAAGGCAGAAAAATGCCCCTCATTGAGATTACCAATAAAGAAAAAACCATTGATTTGCCTGATGTTGTCATGGAATCCAAAGGACTCACCAAAATTTTTGGCAGTTTTATTGCCAATGAAAATGTCGATATGACGCTTCACAAAGGGGAAATTTTAGGGCTTTTAGGAGCCAATGGCGCAGGAAAAACGACATTTATCAAGATGCTTTTAGGACTTTACCCGATTGATGGAGGAGAGCTCACACTGCTTGGAAAATCCATTCAAACCCAAGAAGATCGCCAAGCGCTGAAAGCCAGTATCGGTTATGTGAGTCAACATTTTGCACTTTACAATGACATGAGTGTCGAAGAAAATCTGCTTTATGCCGCTTCAATGCGGGGCATTTCAAACGATGTTGCCAAAAGTCGCATTGCTCGGTATGCACTTGAACTTGGATTTGATGAGTTTCTAAGTGCCATGCCACAAGAGCTGCCACTGGGCATCAATCAGCGTTTTTCAATCGCCTCTGCACTGTTGCATGAGCCAGTGATTTTATTTTTAGATGAGCCTACTTCGGGGGTTGATTCTATTGCAAGGGCAAAGTTCTGGGAGTTACTAAAGCTTCTAAAAGAGCGTTGGGAGATCGCTATTTTGATTACCACGCATTATATGAGCGAAGCGGAATTTTGTGATCGTGTGGTGTTGTTGAAGCAAGGTAAAAAGATCGCCGATCATACGATCGCAGAGTTTTATGCCAAACATCCTAAAGCGCAAAATTTTGAGGAAATTTTCTTGGAGTACTATCGATGAAACTGAGTGTCATCAAAGCCTATGTGCTCAAAGAGCTCACGGAGATTGTGCGCTCACGCCTCATTATTATGGTCTATCTGATGCCAACGATGGTCTTAGTTCTCTTTGGCTATGGCATTCGAATGGAAGTAACAAATGCTCGTACATTGATTATTGACAACGACCAGAGTCATTATTCACAGCTTCTTGTGAGCAAATTTGAACACTCCAAATACTTTGACGCTACCATTGAAAAGCGCGGTGAAGCTACAGCGCTTGATGAAATACACAAAGCCAAAAGTGACATACTGCTCATCATACCTGAGAGCTTTGAGAAGCGGCTTTTACACGGACAAGCCACTCAAATTGGTGTCTTTGTGGATGCCGCTTTTCCGATGCGCGGTTCAACGATGGAGAGTTATGTCAAAGGTGTTGTCCTAGATGCTGCCAGTCAAATGTTGGAGCGCTTAGGCGGAAGTGTTCCAACCATTAGTATCAACCAAAGAACGCTTTTTAACCAAGCGATGCGG
>JAVHRG010000079.1:0-3209 GCA_036171535.1 Sulfurospirillum sp.
GGATGGCTTATTTGGAGCTTCAGAAGTTGAAGGGTGCGTAAGGTCAGATAGTAAAAAGATGATTCGTCGTTGAACCGGTAGCACCATCATCGCTCATATTAAAAATGGTATCTAAGGATAATCCGCTAATCGTAATAGGGGAAGTCCCGTGTAAATCCAATCCGTTCATATTGGTAACGATGGCTTTTAACTTATTAAAATTAATGGATTCTTGAACTAAAAAGGTATCCACTCCTTGGCCACCATCAACACCTTGATCAGAAAGATCAAAGACGATGGTATCATCTCCCTCTTTTGCCCATAATAGATCTCTACCTGAGCCACCATCAAGGAAATCATTTTGCGCACTTGACGTAAGCCAGTCATTACCACCACCACCACTGATACTTACCGGATTGCCTCCACCACGAATACGTGCGAAATCATTGCCACTTCCGAAAACATAAATCTCAAATCCACTCACAGAGACATTACCAATATCCGATCCTACGATGTGTCCACTCATATCACTGCCTAATCCAACACTTCCACTATTATCATAAACGGTGATATCGTGTGTCGCTGCAGAAAAATCAAGGGTATCTGTTCCATTTCCTCCACTATAGGCATTCGTTGCATCGTAAGTTCCACTGTAGGGTACCAAGTCAGCAGTTGTTGGACTCCCCCCCCATGTATTGGTATTATTAGAATAGATAGTTGAGGGATTACTAATCTCACCCCCTGCATAGAGGGTATCATTGCCATCGCCTAATGTAACCGTATCACTACCTGCCCCATTGGTTCCTTGCTCATTGACGATGTCATTTCCTGCACCGCCAGTGATTGTATCGTTGCCAGCACCTCCGATGATCGTACTTCCTGTCGCAAGCGCGGTTAGAACATCATTACCCGCTCCCCCGATGAGGTTTTGGAAATGACTAATGACATCACCTTGCGCATCACCCCCTGAGGCGCTGTTGGTAGAGAGATCAACGGTCACTGCGGTAAGACTGGTCGCATAACTAAGGGTATTGACTCCACCGCCTCCATCAAGGTTATCCGCTCCCGAACCTCCGCTAATGGTATCATTGCCACTACCTCCATGAATTGTATCATTGCCTGCACCTCCACTGACACTGATACTTGCCAATAAGCCTGTAAAATTGATCACATCATTACCACTACCCAGAAGGAAAGTTTCAAAACTGGTGAACGTATCCGTCCCTATATCACTCCCAATGGCAACCCCTGAAGCTCCACCATTAATAGGATCTTCAAACATTCCCGTGAGGGAACTACCTCCAACCACATCATAGATCGTAATATCATGCGTTGCTGCTGAGTAATCTAAGGTATCATTCCCTGCACCGCCATTGTAGCTATCATTCCCCACAACCGTTTCATTCCCAGCATACAGGGTATCGTTACCCATTCCGAGATTAATAATATCCGCACCGCTACCTAAATTTCCCATTTCGTTTACGCGATCATCACCCTCAGCCGCATTGATAGTGTCATTGCCTGCACCACCATTGATGGCATCATTGTATAGCGTTCCATTAATCGTCTCATTACTAGCGGTACCATTTCCTGTGGCTCCCGTCCATTGGGTAAACGTAGACCCAGATTGAACGATGGTATCTTGCCATGTTAATGCTGCTATCGAAGAGGGATCTACCACCAAGAAGTTTTGATTGCTCAAAACCATGTATGCACTGTCTGGTTCACTCGAGAGTTTAAATTCAATTTTGGATTTTGCCACTCCTCCTTGATCCCAGCCAATGGTTTCAATGGTATGAAATCCAGTCGTTAAGGTAATATTACGATAAATATAGGTTGTAGCATTGTCATTTTTATCAATTTCACCAATGTCTTTTCCATCGACTAAAATTCTAAATCCATCATCTTCAACCACCCGCATATCATACGTCCCGTCTGCTACATAAATCGCTCCTGTCGTTCGATACACCGCATCGGTAGTATGACCAAATGGGTTAGTCGTCTGATCGGTTCCTGTCGTGAGGCTACTAATATCACTGCTTAAAAAGGTAGATAAATTTCCTGAAGAAATAGCGGCATTTGCCCCAAGTCCCGTAGGATTGTTCCCAAGATCTGAAAGATAACCACCTTTAAATCCAACACTAGAACCTACATCATAATTATAAGTAGTTACATTCCATTTGGCATCGACAGCCGTATCGGCAGAAGCTTGAGCCGTACCAAAAATAGTACTACCATTTCGATCATTTACAATGCCAATGGCAATAGCGATGGAATTAATATTATGATTGCTACTTGTATCTATATCCGTAAAGGTATTGTCATCCGCATGGGAAACCAATGAAGCACCTGCACTATAGCTATTGTTATCGTTATACCCGAAATATTCCCCACGCAAACCCGTTGATGTGAGTATTTGAGAGGTAGCGACAAGATCTATAGGTGTACTATCTTTCCCCGTAACCGTAATGGCAAGCTCTGCGGTATCGGTTCCTCCATGACCATCACTGACGGTATAGGTAAAGGTATCTGTGGCAGTTACACCATTGGTCAAAGCAATGGCCGCGGCTGTATCGGCGACATAGCCATAACTTCCATCTGCATGGAGGGTAAGATGCCCATACGTTCCTGCCAATGCAGTATCAATAGTACCCGCTGTCCCTGAACCTGATTCTGCACCTGTACGGATGGCGGTAAGTGTTAGCGCGTAACCACTACTGCTCGTATCTGTTCCCCCTGAAGCAGTGCCACTGAGGATAACACCATTGGCAGCACTTACACTGAGGGTATCACTTTCATTAACGTTACCCGTGTCGTTTTGGGCGGTTAATGCACCAGTAATGGCAATGGTTGCTGTTGCAGGGGTAGCATCGGTGGCACCAAGATTATCGGTGACCGTAAAGGTAAAGGTGCTATTGCCCGTATAGGTACCACTGGGATCAAATTTCAAACTTGAGGCTTGCGCGGGGGTTAAGACCTGACCTACGGTCACCGCAGTGACGCCATCGGCGAGGTACAGCGTACCTTGTGAAGCGGTGGGTAAGGTACTAATGGTGAGGGAACTAATGGTTCCATCGGTATCGGTTCCACTGAGGGCATCAATGGTGGTTGCCCCTGCGGTGGAGGTTATGGACGTTGCGTTGGTCATATCCGTAGCAACGGGAGGGTTGTTCCCAATGGCAATGGTTGCTGTTGCAGGGGTAGCATCGGTGGCACCAAGATTATCGGTG
>JAVHRG010000079.1:3309-4794 GCA_036171535.1 Sulfurospirillum sp.
TTGCGTTGGTCATATCCGTAGCAACGGGAGGGTTGTTCCCAATGGCAATGGTTGCACTATCACTGGAACTTGTGGAGGTGAAGCCCGCTTGGTTGGTGATGGTGGCACTAACATTCATAAGTGTCCCATCCGCAGGACGAGGGTAGTCAATAGCATAATACTGGTTGGTAATGTCAGTTAATGTAAGGGTAATTTGCGAAACACTACCATCGGGATTGGTGATATTGAGAGTATCACCCTCTTTGGCAGTTGAGGGGAGAGCTATTTCTACATTAATATTACCACTGATTTCACTCGCACTGATGGTACCATCATTGTTCATGTCTTCGGTGATGGTGATGGTCGGGGGGAGAAGAGGTTGTGGATTGATGGTGATGGTTTCTATCGCAGGGGTTGAGGTGAGTCCACCATTGTCGGTGACCACAAAAGGGATGGTAATGGTTCCGCTAAAGTTTGTGGTTGGAACAAATACCAAACCAGCCGCTTGCGAAGGGGTTAGAGTAGTCCCCTCAACGACAGGAGTCGTCCCATCGGCATAGTATAATACCCCTTGTGTGGGGGAAGGAAGTGTGGTAATCGTTACTGAAACAACACTCCCATCACTGTCTGTACCCATCAAAGAAACCGCGATACTAGGATCATTTGCATTGCCACTTAGGGTATCCCCTACTGCCGTGGGAGCATAATTGGTGGAGATAATAGGAGGCGTTTCATTAGGGATAATCGGTGGTGTAAATGGAGGGATAAACGGCGGGACATACGGCGTTGAGTGATCCGTATCATGCGAAAAATCAGCCCCACGTAAATCCGAACTCACATTGGTTTGATCCCCCGTTCTATCGGCAAACATCTCTTGCGCACTTTTGTATTTAGCATCAAATTCAGCTCCTCGAAGATCCGAATCGGGACGCATCTCTTTACCCGTCCGAAAATCAAATACATCCCCATGAAAATCTTTAAAATTACCGTCTCTAAGACCCGAACCCGTACGGGTTTGATCCCCTGTTCGATTGTCAAACGTATCCTTAACGACTTCGTGACGAGACGTAAAATCACCATTTCTTAGACCAGAATTCGCTTGGGTTGCCGCACCCGTACGATCATGAAAATGGTCATCAACAACCACATGATTTTTTTTGTATTCATTTAATGAAATCGTGTGATCCGTATAAAAAAGTTGCGGAGAGTGTAAAGCAGGATGGGTTAAAAAAGGGTTGCTGTGAGCCGTTCCAATCTTTGATTCGGACGCTTCAAAATGCTCAGAAATCATCGTTGAATCAAATAACTGAGGAGCCGTACCTTTAAAGCTTGCTGTTTCACCATGACCGGTATATTGGATATGATAGGAGGATGAACCATCACCATTGACAACCACATCACCCGATTCAATGGTCTCACCCAAAGAGAGCTTATGGGTTGTCCCATCCGCTTTTTTAATAAAAACATCCCCAAAAATTTCCGTTACTTTTGCAATTATCATGACAA
>JAVHRG010000080.1:0-2283 GCA_036171535.1 Sulfurospirillum sp.
AAAATAGCTTAAAAAAAGGTTAAGTTAAGGAGACCTTAACTTAACCTCTACTTGGATTCAACTCAATATTAAATTGTTTGTTTTGATAAAGACCGGTTCCAACTGGAATCATACGTCCTAAAATAACATTTTCTTTAAGATCTTCAAGCATATCCATCTTACCTGCGATACTTGCTTCCGTTAGAACTTTGGTTGTCTCTTGGAATGATGCTGCAGAGATAACACTATCACTACCAATTGCAGCACGGGTAACACCTAAAAGTGTTGGCTCAGCAATCGCTGGCTCTCCACCCATTTTCATAACCGCTTCGTTCTCTTCACGGAATCGTCTACGGCTAATCAAATCACCCATGATAAACTTGGTATCTCCACTGTCAACAATACGCACTTGACGAAGCATTTGAGAAACAATAACCTCAATGTGTTTATCGTTAATCGCAACGCCTTGACCACGGTAGACTTGTTGAATCTCACTGATCAAATAGTAATGAAGTGCTTTTTCACCCATAATACGTAAAATATCGTGGCTTGAAATCACACCATCAGTGAGTCTCTCTCCCGCATGGACAAACTCACCTGGTTGAACGTGAATTTGTGTATTGCGATCTACCAAATACTCTACACTTGTACCGTCTGCTGCCTCAATAATAATACGCTCTTTTGAACGTAATGGCTTACCAAAACGAATCGTTCCATCAATTTCTGCAATAACGGTCGCATTTTTAGGACGACGTGCTTCAAAAAGTTCACTAATACGAGGAAGACCACCGGTAATATCTTTCGATTTTGCAATCGCTTTTGGTGTTCTACCAATCAAATCCGCTAACGCAACCGTTACACCATTTTGAACAAAGATCGCTGTTTTTGGCTCCAATTGGTACTTGACAATCTCACCATTTTTATTGGCGATGATGATCGTTGGTTTCATGCCGCTTGGAAGATACTCGTTGATCACAAGTCGACTTTGGCCTGTCATATCATCAAATTGCTCTGTTGCACTAATACCTGGTTCAATGTCTTCAAAGGTAACACTACCTGCATCTTCAGCAATAATTGGCGTAGAGTATGGATCCCACTCAGCAATCGTAATTTGCTCACTGGTTGAAGGATAGGCAAGTAATGTTTTTCCTTCTACAATGCTATTATCATTGACATCGATGATTGAATCGCGTGGAATGTAATGGCGAATGGCTTCTCTGTCATCGTTATCGGCAACTACGGCAAAAATACCTTTTTCTTTAACAACATGACCTTTTTCGATATCATGGATACGATCTAAATAATCTCCATGAAGCTTATAGTATTTAACAATACCTTTTGCCTCTGCATGAATTTTTTGAATAATTGGATCACCATTTTTTACTTTGAGTTCACTCGCATATGGAATACGACTTGGAACATTCCAACCCTCTTTAATGACCTCTACAATACTCTCATTGACTTCAACCATATCACCGCTAACATAAGGAATATAGAATTTACCCTCAATTTTACCGCTAACGCCCGCAAGCTCATTTGGCTTAGCAAAATCACTTTTACGAAGTGTATAGCGAATATTTTCACTACCACTTGTAATCGTAATCGCTGTCTCTTCATGTGCTGTATCAATTTCAATCGTACCTTTGAAAGGTGCTTTGATCTTTGGCTCGACAAGTAAGACAGCCGCATTTCTACGGTTAGCAACGATGTTTTTACCCTCTTTAGTCACATACGTTTTTACATTGTAATAACGTATGAAACCCTCTTTTTGTGCAATAACTTGACGATCTTGAGATTCCGTTGAAGCCGTACCACCGATATGGAATGTACGAAGTGTCAACTGAGTTCCCGGCTCACCAATAGATTGCGCTGAAATAATACCAACAGCCTCACCTGGACGAACCAATGTGCCCTCTGCCAAGTTTGTACCATAACACTTAGCACAAACACCTTTTTTAGCTTTACATGTAATCGGTGTACGAATAACAACTGACTTAATGCTCGCCTCTTTAAGGGCTTGTGCGCTCTTCTCATCAATGAGCGTTCCCTCTGTGAAAAGAACTTCATTGGTAATCGTATCAATAACATCTTCGGCTAAAACACGACCCGTTGCTCTCTCGTACAATGACTCGACAAGCTCGCCACTTTCACTGATTTCTGTGATTTCAACACCTTCATGTGTACCACAATCATCCATGGTGACTTTCACGTTTTGAGCAACGTCGATGAGTTTTCTCGTTAAGTAACCTGCGTTCGCTGTTTTAAGAGCGGTATCTGCAAGACCTTTACGTGCACCATGCGTTG
>JAVHRG010000080.1:2383-4774 GCA_036171535.1 Sulfurospirillum sp.
GCGTTCGCTGTTTTAAGAGCGGTATCTGCAAGACCTTTACGTGCACCATGCGTTGAAATAAAGTATTCAAGAACATTTAGACCTTCACGGAAGTTTGAAATAATTGGTGTTTCAATAATACTTCCATCCGGTTTCGCCATAAGACCCCTCATACCCGCTAACTGTCTAATCTGAGCCGCAGAACCACGTGCGCCAGAGTCTGCCATCATATAAATAGAGTTAAAGCCGCCTTTATGACTTTCCGTAAGCTTCATCATCTCAGAAGCCACTTCATTGTTCGTATCAGTCCAAATATCAATAATTTTATTGTAACGCTCTTGCTCCGTGAGCAAACCAGAACTGAACTGTTTTTGGATCTCACGTACTTTTTTCTTCGCTTCTTTGATCTTTTTCACTTTAGCTTCAGGTACACGAATATCGTCAATAGAAACCGAAATACCTGATTCAGTTGCGTATTTAAAACCGAGACTCTTGATATTATCTAAAAATCCTGCGGTAATACCAATACCACCCTCTTTAAAAACAAAATCAACTAAAGCACCGATATTTTTCTTTTTCAATACTCTGTTCCAGTGTGCTTCAGGCACAAAATCTGGCAAAATTGATTTTAAAATCAAACGGCCTGCTGTTGTAAAGAGTATTCTGTCATTAATACGTGTTTTGATTTTTGCATGGATATCTAAAAATCCTGCATCAATCGCAATATGAACTTCATCCACATTTGCAAAAATCTTGTTCGATCCTTTTGCATTTGGTTTTTCGAGCGTTAAGTAGTAAAGACCCAAGACCATATCTTGTGTTGGAACGGTTACCGCTTTACCTGAAGCTGGAAGTAAGATGTTCATCGAACTGAGCATCAAAATCTTACATTCAGCAATTGCCTCTTGTGAAAGTGGAACGTGAACGGCCATTTGATCACCATCGAAATCCGCGTTAAAGGCAGAACAAACGAGAGGATGCAAACGAATAGCTTTCCCATCAATCAAAACAGGATGAAACGCTTGAATTGAGAGCTTATGAAGAGTAGGCGCACGGTTCAACATAACCGGATGACCTTTAACCACTTCTGCTAGACACTCCCATACTTCATTTGTTTTCATGTCGATCATTTTCTTTGCTTGTTTAACCGTTGTCGCATACCCTTTTTCTTCAAGGCGTGCTAACAAATGTGGTTTGAAAAGCTCCAATGCCATCTGTTTTGGAAGACCACATTGATCCATTTTCAAGTTTGGTCCAACAACGATTACCGAACGACCTGAAAAGTCAACCCTTTTACCAAGTAGGTTCTGACGGAAACGGCCTTGTTTACCTTTGATGATCTCAGAAAGCGATTTTAAAGGACGCTTGTTAGCACCTTTTACCGCATTGGCTCTACGACCCTTATCAAACAATGCATCAACTGCTTCTTGAAGCATTCTTTTTTCATTGCGGATAATAATTTCAGGAGCATCAAGTTCCATCAAACGTTTCAGACGAGCATTTCTGTTGATAACACGACGATACAAGTCATTCACGTCACTCACCGCGAACTTACCACCATCAAGTGCCACAAGTGGTCTAAGATCTGGTGGAAGTACTGGAAGCATCGTAATCATCATCCACTCTGGTCGATTACCACTGTTAAGGAATGCTTCAACGACTTTTAAACGCTTAACAATTGTTTTCTTCTTCGCTTCGGAACTGGTTTGATTAATATCTTCTTTAAGCTGTCCAAGAACTTCGACAAGATCAATATTCGCTAATAAATCACGAATGACCTCGCCACCCATTTTTGCTACGAAACCAGTATCTTCAAAACGTTGTTGTAATGATTGATATTGCTCTTCATTAAGAACATCATAGACTGCAACTTTATTTTTATTTTCAGCATCGTAAAATGCTTCACCTGCTTGTTCTACAATGTAGGCTTCATAGTACAGTACGCGCTCAAGATCTTTCATCTTAACACCAAGCAGTGTTCCCACACGACTTGGAAGTGAGTTAACATACCAGATATGTGCCACAGGAGTTACTAACTCAATATGTCCCATACGTGAACGTCTCACTTTTGTGCTTGTTACTTCAACGCCACATTTCTCACACTTGATACCTTTATAACGCATCTTTTTATATTTTCCGCACAGACATTCATAATCTCTGACGGGTCCAAAGATTTTCGCACAAAAAAGGCCATCACGCTCTGGTTTGAGCGTACGATAGTTAATGGTTTCTGGTTTTTTAACCTCTCCATAACTCCATGAGCGAATCTTTTCAGGACTTGCAAGTCTTAATTGAAATGCTTTAAAGTCCCTAGGACGGCTCTCTTCGTGAATCTCAATTGGTTCTAGTCGTTTCATCTTCTTCCACCTCGTCATAAATCTCAACATCTAAAGCCAAAGACTTCAACTCATT
>JAVHRG010000081.1:0-4756 GCA_036171535.1 Sulfurospirillum sp.
ATTCTCCAACGTTGAATAGACATTTTAAAAGCTAATTATACCTTCTATGTATTTAAAACACATTTGCAATACATTAATACATTGTTCATAGGGTTTTGATAGGTAAACTCTCACAAACGTAGAGAAACAAGCTCCTTTTCTAGCCGTTTTAACATAATCATTTCCAACGGAACACTTCTTGTAAATGAATGAATAACGTTTAGCATAGGAGGATAAAAAGATGGTCAAGGTAGCGTTTTTTACAAACGATCTTAAAAACATTGATGCCCATTTTGGTTCAGGAGAGCAATTTGCCGTGTACGACGTAGGCGCTGAGGGTTTTTCACTAGCACACGTTGTTCAAACAGGCGAAGAGCGAACGGAAGGCAGAGTTGAAATGTTGCAACATGAAAATGTTGACATTATGTACTGTATCGAAATTGGACCTGCTGCGGCTGCAAAAGTTGTTAACAGTCGAATCTTTCCTATCAAATACAAAGAAGTTGTGAGCATTGAAACAGAACTCAATAAACTTCAAACCATGATGGCAACCAATCCTCCTCCATTTATCAAAAAAATCTTAGAAGCGAGAGGATAGGGCTATGAATGAACTAGAAAAATTATTCATAGAAACCTTGATTTCGCAGATCAGAGCACTTGACCAATTTGGTACTTGGGCAAAAAAAAGCGATGAAGAAGTTTTAGGGGATAAGTATATTAAGAGCAAAGATCAACTTAAAAATGTTCCGATTATCGCAGATATTGATGAGATGCAAATCCAAGATATTCGTTTAATTTTTCAATCCATTGCGCTCGCTTTTGAGCTTAAAACAAATATTATGTGCTCTGTTGTTATGGAAATGAGTCATGAAGGATTTGGGCGTGCTGTTGTTTTAGCTGAAAAAATTGTTGTGACCAATAAGTTTTTCAAAGACGCGCATCGTTATAGTTTTAGAACCTATGATGATCTCATTAAAGAAGGTGGCAAAATGTTAAAAGATGCCATCGAAATTTACGAAACTCATAAAAAATAATCAGGATAGAACATGGCAAAGGTTGGCATATTTTACGCAAGTGCGGGCGGTAATACAACATTGGTAGCGGATGCTTTAAAAGAGGCTTTTGAGGTTGAAGATGATGATTGTATTTTAATGGAAGATGACTTTGACAGTGTCGAACAATTTGAAAACTACGATGTCCTTTTCTTTGGAACCTCTACGTGGGGACAAGGCGATGTGCATTTTAGTTGGGTTGACGCACTCTTCGAAATCACTTCAGATAACATTAGCTTTGCTGGTAAAACAGTTGCATTTTTTGGTGCAGGCGATAGTAAAACCCATAGCGAACATTTTTGTTCAGCTCTTGGTAAGTTCAATCAAATCTTTACCAAAGCAGGTGCAAAAGTCATCGGTTTTGTGGATAAAGAGGGCTATACCTACACGGCATCTTTAGCCGAAGTTGGGGATAAACTCTGTGGTTTAGCGATTGATAATATCAATGAAGAAGAAAAAACAAGCGAGCGTATCGAAAACTGGATAGAGCAGTTAAAAAGCGAATTATAAAATCATGCGTAAGCTTTACATGTAAACATGGGTCATGCTTTTGTTTTGTGTTAAGGCATCTATAAAAATAGTTAAAAAGGATAAAAAATGAAAACGTTGGATCAATATTACAAACTAAAAGACGCAGAAGATTTTTTCGAGTTTTTTGGTATTGAGTACGATAAACATATCGTTGAAGTCAAGCGTTTTCATATTATGAAAGAGTATGGAACTCTCATTAAAAAAGGGTTTGAAAACTTTAATGGCAATGAAAAATATCTGATGGATTTTCTAAAATTTGCTTTGATTCGGGTCTATATGGACTACAAACATGGACATGCACCAAGTGCAGCTGAAGTGTGGGGAATGTTAGAAGATGGTAAAGCCAAAGGGTGTTTAGCGTGTGCTATACCATCGGAAGGAGGAAATTGTGCCTGCTAATGATGAAATTGTTTTGCATGATAGTGTGACGGCAAAACTTTCGGGGAAAGATGAGCAAAAAGCGAAATTTTTTCTGGGGCAAAAAGTACAACTTTTGGAAGATGTTAAAAATGATGGAACGTATCCTTATCTTAAAATTGGTGAGGTGATGATTAAAAAAGGCTCAGTTGGCTACATTCGTGGCATGGGTGAGTTTTTGCAAGTGATTCGCGTGTATGAGGTGCATTTTTTAGACGCCGATGCGGTTGTTGAGGTCATTGGGTGTAGGGAACATGAGTTAGAAGCGCTTGAACCTTATCGTGATCTTGAAGCCGAAGAAGTTGAATGGATGATGAACCATTATAAAAACAATTAGTTAGTTTTCTGCCTTGTAAAAGGCAAGCTTTAGTGCCCTAGTGGCTAACGTAGGCTAGTAAGCTTTGCTTAATAGCCATTATAAAAATTCAAAAGGAGGAAAAGTCATGGCGAAAGTAATCTTTATGCATTTTGATAAAGAAAAAGATGGTATCTACGATGCCAAAATAGGCGAACCAGTGGTGCGTTTAGCAAAAGAGAAGGGGATTCCTATCACTTTTGATCCTAAAGACCATTCAACATGTTTGATAAATGTTGAGAATATCAGTGAAGAAGAGCCTACAAGCTACATGGAAGACGAAGAGCTTGATGAGCTTGTAAAACTTGGCGCTATTAGCCAAGAAGATGCTGATATCTGCCAACAGTTTACGGTTAGCCCTAAAGTTCGCATCGCTTCAATGATGATGATCAAGGGCGATGTTTTGATTAAACCATTTAAAAAGTAAAGGATCACGTATGACAACAAGAGTAGAAATTATCAATGATTTTTTAGCAATTAATGTAAAGCCGGGCGCAACGATTCAAGATGTCGTCGAAGCAAGTGGTAGTGCGCTTCCTTTTGGTTGCCGTGATGGTCAATGTGGCACATGTGCTGTTGAGATCGTTCAAGGTATGGAGTTTTTATCTCCAAAAAATGAGAAAGAAGTTAAAGTACTTAAAGAGATTTGTTTTGGTACGTGTACTCCAAATACTCGTCTTGCCTGTCAGATGAAAATCGACAAGCCAAACGGTGTTGTAAGAATTAAATACTAAGATTGTTCTAAGAGCTCTTAAAAACTCTAACGTAGTGTTCATAGGTTTACTGTGCACACTACGTTATCCCTCGTTTATCTTTTTTCTGAAATATCTCAAAACTATGCGTAAAAATTAATCATCGATTACTCCTAAAAGCACCAAAGCTTTGGGCATAATTTACGCATGAGAAGTATTAACCTAGAATTCAAACAAAAGCAGAGTCTAAACCTCTCTTTAAAACTTTGGCTCCCATTGTTACAGCTTCCTCTTCAAGAGTTAAGTACGCACCTTGAAACGTTGTCGTACGAAAACCCTTTTTTAGAGGTTAAGCGCCCCTTTGAACAAAACCTAGGCTCTAGCCATGGCATCGTCGAAGAGTTGGTACTGGGCAGCGAGTCTTTGCATGAAAAAATCATTGAGCAGATCGTACCACCGCTTTTCCCAACACCGATTTCTCAAAAAGTCGCTCATGAAATTCTATGCGATATTACCGATGAGGGCTATTTTGATGGTGACATCGAAGCAATTGCTGGGACGTGTGGTGTTTATACGGAGTATGTTGAGCGTATTCGTCAGCGTTTTTCCAAATTAGAGCCTTATGGTATTGGTGCGTTGGATAGCAAAGAGTCATTTGTTTTTCAACTGGATGCTCTCAGTGACGACATTGACGATGAGCTTTATAATTTAGTGCTGAAGATGATCGATCAGATGATCAAAGTCGATAAATTTTCAAAACATGGACGTTTTGAAGAAGCCAAAGCGGTCATTAAAAAGTTTGCGAATCCACCCGCTTTAGAGTATCAATCAACACCCAAACAGATCATTCCTGATTTTTTTGTTGAAGTGGACGATGATATTAAATTACGAATTAACAACGACTATTATCCTGATATTCTCATTACCGACCCCTTTTCAAGTAAAAGTGAGAACATCAAAGAGAAGCTCAAAGAGGCACGTGATATCGTCAACCTTTTGGAGCTTCGCAAAACAACGCTTTACAAGATCGTTCTTTTAGTCGTCGAAAGGCAGCTCTCTTTCTTTGTCGGTGGTGAATTAAAGCCACTCAATATGAGCACACTCGCGGATGAGCTCTCTTTTGCAGAGTCCACCATTTCACGAGCTATCTCAAATAAGTACATTGAGTCTAAGCAGGGAATTTTTCCGCTTAAATCGTTTTTTACCAATGCGGTCTCTTCAAAAGAGCTTTCTTCTTCGGAGATCAAGAATTTTATCAATCAACTGATAGAATA
Source organism: Sulfurospirillum sp. (assembly GCA_036171535.1). Lineage (GTDB taxonomy): Bacteria > Campylobacterota > Campylobacteria > Campylobacterales > Sulfurospirillaceae > Sulfurospirillum. Next base: position 4,301 of record JAVHRG010000081.1, read on the forward strand.
TGAAGATAAAAGTGAACCGCTCACCGATGATGATCTTTTGGAGCGCATCGAAAAACGATTTAACATTAAGATGGTCAGACGCACCATCACCAAATACCGCAAATTGATGAACGTAGCATCATCCAAAGAGCGCAAGAAAATATATAAGGTACAAGCATGAACACAACGATAGATGAGAGCTCAGATAGCCGTTACAGCAAACTAGAAATGCTCAAACTTGAGCGTGAAGTGATAATCTTTTTGCAAGGGTATGCTAAAAATCGCTACTCAAAATACGTCATAGCACCGCATATTGCCGCGATGTCGTTGCAGATGAATCATCTGTATGAAGCAATGGGTTTTAAAAATCGTGTACAGATGGGAAAATACATGAAATGTCATTTTCCAAAGCTTGCTGAGCTAAAACCAGTGGATAAACTGTGGAAGAAATTTATCTATGATTCCATTGATAGAGTT
>JAVHRG010000082.1:0-20910 GCA_036171535.1 Sulfurospirillum sp.
AAAATGGTGCGGTCGGGGGGATTTGAAAAAAACGTATACTTTTTAATGCCCTTCTCTTAGGCATCGCAGATAAAAGCACTTTGCCCTTGGGCAAGATGAGTGCGTGAGGATTGAGCGCATGCGATACAGTACCTAGATACAACCTGCAATAATGATTAGAACGTCCTACTTTTTACATTTCCAAAATTACTTTTGAAACTCCTTCCTAAACAGCCCGCTCTTTATTTTTGACATTTTCAAAAAGGCCTGAAAAGGGAGTGAGCGAGGTACGAGCGAACGACCTTCTTGGCTACTTATAAAAAGTTGTTGGTGATTTTAAAATGTAGATTTTTAGAAACAAAAGAGGGTTAATGCATTTCGATTTTAACGTTTTGTTTTCTTTCTTCGTTGCTAGATTGTTTTATTGTTTGTTGTTGTGTGTTTGTTGTTGGAATGATTTTGTATTTTATTGATTGAATGCTATGTATTGGTTTTGTTTCTGGGTCTTCATATATTGATTTTAGTAATGTATAACTCTTTCCTGTTTCAAGTGTTAAGTTGCTTATGTTTTTTGTTTTCCAGTCTAACATTCCACCTGCATATTCTATGACTACTGTATCAGGTAATAGATTTGTAATTATGATTTCTGAACTCATAGCACCTTTATAAAAATACGTGCATACTCTTTGATCTGGTAATTCACATGGTGGTATTGCATATATACTTGTAATTAATCCAATTATTATGAGTATTTTTTTCATTTTGTTCCTTATTTTAGTTTGAATTTTCCACAATCTGAAGCTTCTTTTATTTCTTTTAGTCTTTCTAGATTTCTTTCTACTTCTTCTATTTGATCGTCAATAGCTAATCCTTGGTTTATTAGTCTCACTAATTTTGGTTTTTCCTTTTCCCAATTGCTTAGTGTTCTTAAACTAATACTTAACATCTCTGTTAGCTCAGCTCTTGTCATTATTTGCCTTTTTTTATGAATAAATATGCAATTGTTGCAATAAATTCAACTTCATTTAATATTATTTTTGCAATAATTTGCATCAGAAAGTGCAACTATTGCATATTTTGTTCTTTTGTTTTCTTTTTGTTTTTTTTTCCATATTTCTGAAATGCTTAATTATAGCATTTTGAATTATTTTTAAAAAAATAATTGTTAAAAGTCTTGTTATTTGAAAATAATCCTTTTCATATACCAAGGCGTTTAACTTATACCCTCGGCTGTTTTTACCATTCAGCAATGAGGTTCAGAGAGTTTAAATTGCCTTAGGTGGGTAGGCTATCCGACCTACTCCCCTAAAATTTTTCGGATAGGAGATTATTATGATTACTTTCTATGTTGGACAACTTGAAGAAGTTCGCCCCGTTAACCGCAAGAATAAAGAAACAGGTGTCGTCACTACATCGTTAGAGGCTACTGTAACATTCGAAACAAGAGATAAAGATAACTTCCTTGTTAAATCCACTGAACAAGTCCAAATGGAAATGAGCGACTTTCAAGCTCTCACGCTTGCTAAAGGCAAAATCATTGTTATTCCATATCTCACAATCAATACTAAAAACGGTACTTATACATTCCCTAGCGATACGTTGAGTTACCAAGTTTTTGATAAAAACCCACTCGAACTTAAAAAAGCTCTTTAGTCTTCTACAAATCCCTATTACTACATGTAAAGGGATTGATAGAGGGTTTATATACTCTACTACACCACAAGGAGTCAAAGATGAAAATCTTAGACACAATCGGAACTGCGTGCAAAAAAGTTGTCTCTTTTGTTAAAGAGGCTAAAGAAAAAGCTCTTGCTTTAATCGTTGGAGCGGGTGCAACTGTTGGGGCAACATCTGCAAAGGCTGCTGCCGGTATTACATTGGTAGAGGGTACTGGTTTTACTGGTTCAATTGACACTATTTATTATATGTCTGCTGTTTCCCTCGTTGTTTCATTTTTGGCGATTGCTCTTGCTATCGGTTACGGTATTCGTGCCCTTCGTAAAGGCTAATTACTCGGGGGCTTCGGCTCCCTCTCTTAATAAATTACTATAAAGGACTTAAAATGGAACTTCCCTTCACTTCGCTTTCAAGCCTTATTTTAAGTCTTTTTGGTGTTATTGGCGTTAGCTTGGCTCTTTTCAAAGCTATTGATTTTGCTGTTATCTCTTTTAAAAAGAATATGGAATGATCTACGATACTCTTGGACTTACATTATCCGATTATAACGCCCTTATGGCTCTTTCTGGTCTTGGTTGTGGTCTCTTAGTCTCCCTATACATTGCTATTATCTTAAAAGTGACACTCTCATGAGTTTTTTTGTAATTGCTTTGACGGATAACTTAGCATTTAATTACTTCTTCTCTTTTCCTGTATGGATATCGTTAGTTTCGCTCCCTATGGTTTTAGCCTTATCTGTTTTTAGGCATTTAAAATGAAAAAAATACTCTTAGTTTTAATAATGATGGTATCTTCTTCTTTTGCTGTTGGAGCGCCTAAAACATATTGGGTTGTTGATGGTCAAACATATAAATTAAATCAAAGTAGTTTTAATCCCATAATAGTTTATTCAGGTATGGCTTCTCAACCTCCTCAATCTTCTCGTGTCACCTATTGTTCTCAAACTGTTGTAAACAATGTTTCTTATTTACAGTGCGAATACTACGAACTTACTGGTGCAACTGGTAAAGAATATTATTACGAGGCAGATCAGTGGCAATATTATCATAGTACTTTTACTTGTTCCTTAGATACTAACACATGTCCTGCACCTAGTACTATCGTTAATGGTGAATGTGTTCTTTCTGACTCTCTTGATTGTGATCCTACAAAAGGCACTTTTACAAATCTTGACGGTTCGTGTACTGATTGTTCTTCACATTTGTTTGATGTTGATGTCTCTGGCGTTGCTAATTGTGCGTGTGGTGCTAAAGGTGCAACTTATACTCCTTCGGGTGTTCTTGGCCAAGTTTCTGTTCAAAGCGATGGTAATTCTACAGTTACTCAATCTTCTGTTAAATGTTCCGATGGTTCATCTAAATATGTTTATTATAATAAAAAAATTCCAACAGATACAAATTCCTCAACTCCTGCCGACAATAATAATACTAATGATAATAATACCTCTGTTCCTACTGATAACAATGGTACAAAAGATGGTAATTCAACGACTCCTACCGATGGTAATGGTACAAAAGATGGTAATGGAACGTCTCCTTCTGGTACAGGTAAAGATTACACTGATCTTTTAGTAAAAATCTCTGGTTATTTAAATCGTATAGATTCTTCTCTTAACGGTGATGCTTCTATTACTCCAATTTCTAATAATATTCCTACTGATACTAGTGCTAGCTCTTGGGATACATATTCCGAAACATGGAATAATATTATGAACTCTCTTGACGAAGTTACAAATAGCGTTGGAGAACTCCAAGGACTTATAAGTAATGGTTTTACTTCACCATTTTCAAAAAGTTCTGTTTCTTCATGTTCTTATACTACCTCTTTTGATTTTGGTGATGTTGGAACTTTCCCTATTTCTGTTGATCTTTGTAAAGTTTTTTCCCCTCTTCATGGTGTAATTTATACTTTTGCTTATCTCTTCTTTGTTTTTAGCATTCTTTTATTTCATGTAAAAATGTTCTTAAGGTTGTTTTAACATGTTAAAAATACTTCAACTTATCGGTGGTTTTTTTACAGGTGGCGGAGCTATTGCTTCTTTCTTTCTTAACTTGGGTGCAAAATTAGTTTCGAAACCTTTTATTATTGGTGCTCAAATTGCAAGAATGGTTGCTTTATTTGTAGCTTATATTGCTTTTTTGGTTGCTGTTGTTAAATTTTCTGTAAAAACAATAAATTATATTAATTCATTTTTGCATGATATGTCTTCCTATTTTAATTCCGACACTCTTCTTTCTCTTGGTTTTAAAGTTTTTGAAAGTTTAGGAATTATTGACGCCTTTAATGATGCCTTTGCAATTTTTAATATTCTGTTCCCTGCACTTATTGGTGCATGGGCTTTAAAATTCTCATATAAAATTTATAAAATGGCAAGTGACGAGTTTTATAAACTCGGTGCACTTCTTCAGGCTTAATTATGGCTATCACATGTATTACGGGTATACCTGGAAGCGGAAAAAGTTACTATTGTGCTTATCTTCTTTATAAATCTTTAATTCATGTAGAAAAGGAAACAAAATTATCCTCGTTTCTTAATCGTTTTGCTCAAAAGAAACTTCAAAAAAAATATGATGTTGCATATACAAATCTTAATCAATTTAGTTTTTCAATGTCTCCATTAATTAAGCCTTTTGTTTATGAAGCGATTTATATGCATTTAATCAATCTTCATAAAATGTATATTGCTAAAAAAACTGATGATGAACTTATTCTTTATGCAAAAGCAAACAATCTTTTAAATGCTATTTTTATTATAGATGAGTGCCAAAATTTCTTTAGTGAAGATAATCCTATTTTAACATGGTGGTTTACATATCATCGCCATTTACATCAAGATATTATATTAATAACTCAAAATTTTGATCTCGTATTTAAAGGTTATACAAAATTAGGTGAGTTTTTCTATAAATTAGCTAAACCAAGTGCGCGTTTTTTTAGTAATAAATTTAAATGTATTCAATATAACTCTTATCAATGTTATGAAAAAGATAAAATTGGTACTTTTCTTATTCCTATGCTTCCTGAAGTTTATGGTATGTACGTTAGTGGTGCTAGTAATAACGCTCCTAGTCAAGTTAAAAAGTATTTTACGTATGCTTTAGTTCTTCTTATTTTCACTATGATAATCTTTTTCTATTTTTTAAGTTCTCTTCAACCTGAAAAAAAATCTGTTCCTAAATCTTCTCAAACATCTGAATTGAGTGATACTTCAAAAAATAATTCAACCGTTCACAATCGTAAAAAAGACGTTCAACTTAATTCACTTGATGATGAAAATCTAACCGTTCTCTTTGATGTTAAATGTATAGAGGCTCTTTGCCGTTACGATGGCGTTGATTTTCCTAGGGCACTTTTAACAAAAATTACACGTGACACAAAACCTGATTTTGTAACAAGCTTTAAAACGGCTACTTATACACAATATTATTTAATGCTCCCACAAAAGACATTTAATTTTTAACAAAAAAACGACTCTAATACTTCTAAAAAGGAAAATAAAAATGGTACACTTCAAAAATTTAATCCTCTTGGTTCTACTACTAAGTAGCTTACACGCTGAAAAAATAGAGCTTTCTTTGCGTGAGTTTGCCTCTATGGTAGCAACTGAACATAATGTCAATATTCTTATTCAACAGTCGATAGAAGATGAAAAAATCTTCTTTTATCTCGGAGATACTAACGCAACAAAAGTTCCTTTGACTGCATTTTCAAAAATGCTTTTTTTGAAAGGCTTTAACTTTAAAAAGACTGACGGGTTTTATTATATTGAACAAATTCCTGCTCCTCTTCCCCCTAAGCCTGTTGAAAATGTTTTTTACTCTTATCAATTAAATAATCCTGTAGCGGTTGACGTTCAAAATCTTCTCAAAACCTATGATCTTAATTCATCGAATTATATAGCTTCTACAAATTCCGTTTCGTTTTCTGCTCCTCCAAAGCTTATGCCTGAAATTATTAAGGCGATTAAACAAGTTGATGTTCTTCAAAGTCAAGTTCAATTTAAAATTACTGTTTTAGAAACGAGTATGGACGAATTGAAAGATAGAGGTGCTAATGTAAGTTCTTATATTCAAACAACGAATTCATCATCTAAGTATTTTTTAAATCTTATCACTATGCCTTATACTGCAACGACTAATGTCACGGATAATTCAAAAAGTGGTTTTTATGGTGTTCTGAAATTTCTTGATGAAAATGGCTATACCAAAATTAAAAACTCTCCTATTATTACCGCACGCAATCAAACGGAAGTTTCTTTCTCTTCTGTAAAAAATATTCCTTATAAGGCGGGTACTTCCTCTTATTCTAATGCTTCAACGAGTTCTACTACTTCATACGCATATAAGGACGTAGGCTTAAAAGTTATCATTAAACCGATTATTATCGGTGTGAATGTTAATTTTGATTTAACGCTTACGATTGAGGATTTGCTTGACTCTACGAATGATACGCCTACAACGTCCAAAAAAGAGCTTAAAAGCACGTACTCATTACAACGTGGCGATATGCTTGTTCTTTCTGGTATTGATAAAGAAACGGTTAGCGATACAGATTACTCTGTCCCTGTTCTTCGTTCAATTTATCTTCTCGGAGAACTTTTCAAGTATTCTAGTAAGTCAACGACTAATTCAATTCTAACTATGACGATTGAGGTGCTCTAATGTATTGCTTCGATCAACATAAACGTAAAATTACAGATACAAAAATGCGTAATGTCAAATCATTTCTTGATAACAATTTCATAAAATTTGGAGATACGGAAGTTCCTTACTCTAACTTTTTTAAGAATTCTTACATTAACCCTAACCGTTACATCGCTGAAATTCAAAATCGTGTTTGGTCGATTTTTAATTATGCAACTGCTCATAATCTTGTTAATGTCTTTTGTACGATTACGTTGCCGCCTGAATTCCATAGACTTAAAAAATTAAGAAATGGTAAGATCGTTCGTAACCAAAAATATAATCCTCAATATACACCAAAATTCGCTTCTCGTCATCTTTCTAAAATGCTTAAAAAGATTTTGCAAGACTATTTTTATAAAAATATTCCAAAAGAATATAGATGTTATTTTCGTGTAACAGAACCGCACCATGACGGTACACCGCATCTTCATATCTCCTTTTTTATTCCTTCAGATAAAGTTGATGGATTTGTAAAACTCTTTACGCGTCACTTCCCTGAACCTTTAGGAAAAATTGAGACTAAAGTCGATAATCCTGTTTCATATTTGATGAAATACGTTTTAAAAACCCTTGATGATCTTCGTTATGGTGATAGCAATATCAGTGATCTTACACGTTGGTACATTTATCACGGTATCTGTCGTATTTATACTTCTCGTACGCTTATAAGCCTTGATGTATATCGTGTCTTAGGTGGTCGTTATACGATCAATGAGCTGTCAGTGATGTATAAAGAAAAGTGTCTTAGTGTTTACGTTAATCCTGACACAAACAAGGTTATACAAATTTTCGATGAACATGGCCGTATTTGGGTTAAAAAAATGCCTATTATTGATTTTTCAATGTCTAAGGTTCAAAAACCTTGCATTAAAAAGCATAAAAAACCGATCAGAATTCAAATCTTTTCTAAAGATGGAGTTTTGATTAACCCTGTTAAAAAACCAATCAAGTACCGTACTAATTATGACTTAATGCAATACTACTATTCTTTAAATCCTGATCTAACCAACTTTCAACATTTCGTTTTAGTCCAAAATGAATGCATTAGACGAGGACTTATTCAAGGAGATATTCTTCCTGTCAATGTCCTTGACTCTGTAATCAATCCATACTTAGATCAATTTGCTAATTTTAAAGAATATTTAAACGTAAATCCTAAAAAGCAAGATGATCACTTTGCTAATTTGATCGCTCTCTCTGAAGAAAAGAGAATAGCAGATAATAAAAATAGAAAACTTCCTAAAATTATTGATTTTATTCCTGGTCCGGAAACAATTATCGAACATGATCGTCAATCAACAATCTATGATTTTATAGGAGCATAAAATGGCTGAAATTATTTTTTGGTGGTTTATTTTGTTTTTAATGTTTTCAGCTGTTGTTTATCTGATAAGTTTTTTAAATGGTGATTTCGATGAAAAAAAAATAGGAGCATAAAATGAAAAATATTGATCTTTCTTCTATCCCTTATAATGTGCCTTTGGATACTTATGTTTGTTTTGTAATTAGAATAAAGTCTAATGGTAGATTTTTTCGTGATTTTGGCAAAGGTATGCGTTTAAAAACTGATTATTATCTTGCATGTTCTCGTTTCTTTTGGACTGATTCAAGTATGCAATTTGAAGAAATTACTCTTGTTTTAGATATAAAAAAAGTTGATTATGAAGTTATTCGTATCGAAATTCCTAAAATTATGAAGTACAAATAAATGACTTTTCAAAAATACGCTTCCCTCTATCTTGAACTCAACGAGGACGAATGGAAACCGTCCTACTTTGATAAAAATAGACGTATTATTGATAAGCGTTTTGATGAATTTCAAGGTTTAGAAATTAAAGAAATAAAAGCTTCTCATATAAAACTCTGGTATAAAAAAATAGATGGTGTAGGTAATAAATCTAAACGTAATTACTTGAGTGTTTTAAAAGGTATTTTTGACGTTGCATTGGAAGATGAAATTATAGAAAAAAATCCAATGATACACGTATCACTTCCTAAATACCATGCACCACGTATTAAGCCTTTTACGAGTGATGATGTTCAACGTATTCTTAAGGGTGCAGAAGATTATAATTTTAATCTCGTTTATCTTTTGGCTATGGGTTTTTTTACGGGAATGCGAACGGGTGAAATATTGGCTTTAAAACGTGCTGATATTGATTTTGAAAAAAGAGTAATCCATATTCGATCGACAATTTCAAGATTTGGCGATGTCAAGCCTAAGACATTCGGCTCAATAAGAGATATTCCTATTCTTGATACTCTTTATCCATACATTGTCAAAATGTTTGAACGTGAGAATGATCACTACATGATGACAACGCAATACGGTAATCCATACCATGACACGCATATCTTTTGTAACTATTGGTGGAAACCGTTATTAATAAAGCTAGGGATTGAATATAGACGGCCTTATAACATGCGCCATACATTCGCTACGAATATGCTTTATAAAGGTTTATGTACACCTGCAGAGCTTGCTCAATATTTGGGTCATTCAACTACTCGTATGATCTATGAAGTTTATGTAAGTTATATAGAGGGTCACTTCACTTCGTTTAAAACTGATATTTTACTTTATTCGTGAGGTATTGAAATGTTATTTTGTTCTTTATTTTTGATGTCAAGTATTCTAACTAGATCATCTTCTGTAATGTTGTATTTTTTGCAAAGAGCCCCTAGTTTATATAGTTCTAATTTTTGCGGGTGTTTTGTTTTTAGTTGTTTGATATTTTGTTCTGATTGATCTAGCATTTCTGCTATTTCTTTATACATTATATTCATTGTTTTTACCTTTAATAATTTAAACAAAAGTATAGCATAGTATACTTATATTAAGTATAAATTAAGTGTAAGTATAATATAATATACTTACAAAACAAGAAAGGTGTTAAAATGAAAATTGAAAGACTTAAAATTTCTAAAGGTTATCATCAAGTTGGCCATGGAAGAGGTTTTAAAAAAAGTCCTTGTATCTATCTTATTAATAATAGATTGTATGCTAAGGATAAACAAGCATTTGATTTTTCATTTGAAAAATTAGACGGTAATTTTATTGGATATATTCCAATTAATGTAATTCTTTACAATGATAAATTGAATTCATATTTTTATGCTGTTAGTTCGCTTTCTGAACATAAGGAGCTTTCAAAAGATAATATAGATTTGATTATGTTTCAAAAGGGTTTAAAATGATAGGTTTTTGTGATTTTAATGATTTGATGAAAAAGGCTCCAAAGTCAAAATTAGTAAAAATATGTAAGTTATTAGATATTTCTTATAATGAGAGTAAAAAAGACCTTTATCATACTCTTGTTCTAGAATTAGGAATTTATTATGATGAGGGTTATTCTTTTTATATTGAAGAAATGAATGAAAAGATTTATAATATTTTAATTTCGTAGGTATGTGGGGGAAACAGTAATTTTTTTGGTTTGTTCTGAAAGTGCCTATTTTAGGGGTTAAAACGAAGAAAATGGTGCGGTCGGGGGGATTTGAACCCCCACACCCGTAGGGCACTACCACCTCAAGGTAGCGTGTCTACCGTTCCACCACGACCGCATATAAGAAGGGAGGCCTTAAAAGACCTCCTTGTTTTGTTGTGTGTTAATTAACCAAGAAATGGGTTTTTGTAAAGAAGAATCAAAGAAATAACAAGTGCATAAATAACTTGTGCTTCGATCATCGCAAGTGCAATAAACATTGTTGTTACAAGTTTACCACCAAGACCAGGATTTCTTGCTGTTCCAGAAATTGCAGAAGATGCAGTATTACCCATACCGATTGCGCCACCAAGTGCAGCAAGACCGAGTACAATACCTACAGCAAGTGCTGAATATGCTTTAACTGTTTCGCCCTCACCTGCAAACGCTAATGTTGCAAATGCTACCATTAAAAAAAGAATCTTTTTCAAAGATTGCTCCTATTTTGTTTTCAAAGTCGGTTCGGATAACATCCCTACTTTCCACTTTGTGAGCGAGATTATAGCCACCCAATTGTTAAAAAGTCTTTAAAGTTATCGTTCTAAGCCAAGCTCAATCTTATTTCCTGTTTGCTTCAAAATTTTAACTCGTACTTTTTGCTCCAAAGCTAGATAATCACTTACTTTATCAACACGATGATCTGCGATTTTAGAGACATGTAATAGGCCATCAATTCCGCCTGGAAGTTCAATAAAGGCACCAAAATCAACAATGCGTTTGACAACACCATCGACTACTTCATCTTGAACAAATGTTGGTACAGGTTTATCTTCTCTTGGGGCACTATGTCTGTCCCCTCCTCTATCTCTTCCCCCGCTACGTCCACCAAAAGAAGGCTTATTGGTAATTTGAATGATGTGCTCTTTGGCAGCTTCAACTTTTTCTTTGTTTTCACCCGCAATTTTGACTTCGCCTTTTTCACGATCAAGATCGATTGAAACCTCAAATTTCTCGATAATCTCTCTGATAGTTTTACCAGCTTGTCCAATAATATCTACAATTTTTGATGGATCAACACTAAAAAGTTCAAGTTTTGGCAAAATAGAATTGTTAATGACAATCTCTTGACTTGCAGCTTCCATTAGCCCTAAAATATGGGCTCTTCCCTCTTTTGCTTGGTACAATGCCTCTTTAAGGACATCACGCGAAATACCGCCAAGTTTAATATCCATTTGCAGTGCAGTTATACCTTCTCTGGTTCCAGCTACTTTAAAGTCCATATCACCATCATGATCTTCTAAGCCCATAATATCACTTAAAACGGCATGTTTATCGCCTTCAAAAACAAGCCCCATCGCAATACCCGCAACTAATTTTTCAATATTAATACCTGCAGCCTTGAGTGCTAATACTCCACCACAAATAGTAGCCATAGACGATGAACCATTTGATTCCAAAATTTCAGACACAAGTCGAATTGTTTGCAAGCGATTCATATCAAGAACGGGTTCTAATGCACGGCGCGCAAGATTGCCATGTCCTAGCTCTCTTCGCCCAGGGCCTCGAAGAGGAGAGGCTTCACCCACAGAAAATCCTGGGAAGTTGTAGTTCACCATAAACGTATCATTAATTGTGTTTTTCTCTGTCAAAAGATCATACATTTGAGCATCTTTATCATTTCCTAGCGTCACAACTGCAAGCGCTTGCGTCTGACCACGGGTAAAGAGACATGAGCCATGGGCAAGCGGTAAAATATTGGTCTCAATGCTAATCGGTCTGATTTCGTTCAGTTTTCGACCATCGGCTCGAACACGTTTCTCAATAATCATTTCTCGAACAATTTTCTTTTTATAAGCATTAACAACACTGTCCACTAGCTCTTTACTCCAGCCTTCTAAAACAGCCACTTCATCCGTTAAAATTTTCTTAACAATTTTTCCAAGTTCGCTAGCACGCTCGCTTTTTGCCATTTGGCTAATTGCATTGTTAACCTCTTCTTTATAGAACTCATCAACATAGGCAAAAATAGAATCGCTCGCTAAGTCTTCTTTATAGTCAAGAACGGCATCCTCTTTTTTAAGAGGTTTAAAAGTGCTCTCATAAATAGTTGTTGCTTCGGTAATTGCACTTTGTGCTTTATCAATCGCTGCAACAATTGCATCTTCATTAAATTCATTAATAGATTGCTTTGTAATAACGCTTTCTGCTAACGTAGGATCGAGCATTGGATCAATGGCCATGATAGGAAGAGTCATACTCTCCATTGAAGCAATAGATCGCATTTCAATCATCAGAAGCTCTTCTTTTGTGCCTGCTACATAAAGATCTAATGTACTTGTTTTAAGTGCCGAATTAGAAGGATTCACAACATATTCACCATCAATATAGCCAATACGCACACCAGCAACTGCTTTATTCACAGGAATATCGGAAAGATAAAGAGCTGCACTCGCAGCATTAAGTGCAGCTACTTGAAGGTCAACCTCAGGATCACAGCTTAAAACAAAGATAACAATTTGCGTTGGATAAGCATACCCTTTTGGAAAAAGCGGGCGAAGGCTTCGATCAATAATGCGTGAAGTGAGTGTTTCAAAATCACCAGGCTTTGTTTCTCGTTTAAAATAACCACCAGGAATTTTTCCAACAGCATAGGTTTTTTCAACATATTGCACAGTTAATGGTACAAAATTTTCTGAAACTTGGCTGTCATCTCTTGCAATCGTTGCTAAAATAACAGTATTTTTAATTTTCAATAATGCAGCACCTGCTGCTTGTTTTGCAACTTTTCCAAGATCATAAATCTCTTCTTGATTATTAACGGTAATTTTATATTCCACTCTTTTCTCCTTCGTTTATTAACTACATTTCTTTAAAATTTTTGTTCGGATTCTTTCGAAAGATCATATCCTACGCTACCCAGTGGGTAGATATTAAACATAAACATAATTCCTTCTCTATTAACAGAGTCAATACTTGCACTTGTTAATTTTGGAGTTATTTTATCCCTGTATTGTATAGAATAATCCCAACATTTCAAACTCTTTTTAAACCCAATATTCCATGATCTAAATTGATCATCTTGTACATCATAATCAACACTTGTGAAAACATTATAATGTGTAAAATATTTACTATCAGCATACAAAGTCACAAAGCTATAATCTTTATTGGATGATATATCTTGACTCACTTTATAAATTGTATTTTCTCGATACGTTTTATCTTGGTAGGTATACCGTAATGATGTTGAATAAATGTCATCTGCATAATTAATAGAAACTTGATTACGGGACACTTTACTAAATTCATGTGAATAATGAAGCGTATGACCTAAATAAATTTTATCGGTTACATAGTATTTTAGATCATTTTCCAAATTACCATACTTGTAATCATAGTCGCTGTAATAAATCTGTTTTAACTTATGGCTTACTTTCTTTTCACCATCTTCGTTATAAAAAAATTCTTTGAGTGTCACAGAGGTACTTTTAGTCAGTGTGTTCAAAGAAATAAAATCAGCCATATAGCCATTTTCGTCCTCTTTGCTTGGAAGAATCTGATCAATACCAAGATACATTGTATGATAAAAATTATCATACGGCTTTGAAAGTTCTGTATAGAGTGAAAATTTATGATAATTTCTCCAATATTTTCCCTCATTTTCTTGCGTATCATCATTTCCATAAGCAATATGCGTTGCGTAAATATTTTCTGAAACGCTTGCATGTAAATAATCTTCTAAAAACGAAAAATATAAGGTAAATGGAGCATTAAACTCATTTTGAAATGCCGTAATGCCCTCTGAACGTGTATAGTTATGCCCTTGATAATCAACAGAATAAAGCAAATTATCAAATAAAAGAGGATTTGTGAAATGGTGATAATGCAATGTTGGTAACTCTTGCAACGTTGTATCGTTTGAAGTTTTTGAAGTATCAATATAATATTTTGAATAAAAGCCAAAATAATCCTCGTTATGTTTAACATAATAATTGAAACGTGAAGTTGCTAATTTATCATAACTAAGCGTTTCGTTTCTCATCGTATTATAGTAATCTATATCGTTGAGATAATTGATATCAAACCATAAGCCATCTTCAATGTTATTATATTTCTCACTTAAAAGCTGACTACGATCATACGTTACTTGTAGACCATAGTGACTATCGTTTTTCAAGTTTTCATCTTTTGCATAATCACTGTGTTCTTTAAAATATCCCGTTGTAATGGAACCGTTAGAATAAGCCGAGTCTACAAAACGGTAGGTTCCGTGCATTCCCTCACCTCTATTTGTTCGTATCTGCGGGCGAAGCTCTACATCATAATTTACATCAGGAGCAAAATAGATAGGTTGCATATAATAGAAACCTTCTTTACTACTCATTCCAAATTCTGGTTTTAAAAGTCCTGTTCTACGCGATTTATCCGTTGTGAATGAAAAATAAGGGAGATACAGAACCGGTATATCACCAGCATAAAAGACAGGATTATAAAGATGTAACCATTTGTTTTCTTTATCAAATTCTCCTGATGTAAATGCTATTTTCCAATCAGGATCTTGTGTATTGCAGCTTGATACGATGGATTTTTGAGTGATATAGGTATCAGGATTCAAAATGGCATTTTCACATTTTATCCATACATCCGAACTCTCATCAAAAAAGAAGAGAGGGTCTGAAACGCCTTTATCCGTATTAAGATTAATCTTTGTGTGTCCACTCCTGGAAGCATAATTAACACCCTCAAGCATCGTGATATTTCCAAAGAGCTCTAAATCACCATTGGCTTGATCATAGAAGGCCTCATCCGCAGTAATCAAATACTTTGGACTGTAAAGAACGACATTACCAACGGCATGGACTAATGTTCCTTCTTTGCTCACATTATTTGCTAGAACTTCTACGTCTTGAGGTGCTTTTTGTGTTGGCGCTGCCCATAAGCTTCCCAAAGAAAGCAACAATAGGAAAAAAAATCTAATTCGCATTGATAACCAACGTGTTGGCGACTCTATCATGCCATGTCTCTCTTTTTGGATTTAAATATGCCCATATAAAACCTAAGTAAAATATAGACTCACTAATAATTCTAAAAGCTGCTCGACTTAAAGAAAGAATCAAAGATGGATTTTCTAAATCTGCAGTTGAAATTACTCTAATTTTCATCGCAATTTTACCTAATGTTGCCCCATACATCCAGACAAAATAGGTCTGATAAATGACTTTTAAGATAATAACATAACCAAAAAGACCATTAATCGCTCCGATCATCTCTTCAGTGTTCATTGTATCAGGGATTTGATCCAGATAAATAACCGCAAATAAAACAGAAATCAATATCTCATCAATCAAATAGGCAAGCCCACGCTTTTGCAAAGATGCAAGCGTAATATTCTCACTCTCAAACTTTTCGATCAACTCATCATTTGTCATATTTAAGTGCCTGATATGCAATGTCGCTTCGAAACTGTTTACCCGCGAAATGAACTTGTCCGCACAATAAGTAAGCAAACTCACGCGCTTCTTTGATGCTATCACCCACACCCACACACAAAAGTACCCGCCCGCCTGTTGCATAGAGCTTACCCTCTTCAAGGCTCACACCTGCATACGAAATATGGGTATTCTCTAAATCTTGATGTACATTTTTATCAATAATAATTTCGGCAGGTTTTGAATTGCTATACGGATAATTTTCACTTGCCATCACAACGGCAATGGCATATTTATCAAAAAATTCTATGTTTAAATTTTTAAGATTACCGGTGGCTGCTTTGTAAAAAAGTTCACTCGCAGGCGTTTTTAAAAGTGGCATCAAAATTTCACACTCAGGATCGCCAAAGCGAACGTTGTATTCCAAAACGATTGGCTCATTTTTAACAATCATCAAACCAATAAACAAAACACCCTCAAAAGGAGCATTTTCTTTTTGCATACCTGCAAGGGTTGGCTTCACCACACGCTCTTCAACTTTTTTATACAGTTCATCATCAATTAATGGCGTTGGCGCATATGCACCCATACCACCTGTATTGGGTCCAATATCGTTGTCTTTTAATCGTTTGTGATCTTGTGCTGCGGGAAGAATTTTATAATCCACACCATCGCACACAACAAACAAAGACAGCTCATACCCATCCAAAAACTCTTCCACAACAACACCAAGTCCAGCATCGCCAAAGCTTTTGCCACTCAGCATGTCGCTTACTGCCTCTTTGGCTTCATCTTTGCTCTGAGCGATGATCACGCCTTTACCGGCACAAAGACCATCGGCTTTTACGACGATAGGAAGCTCTAACGTTTCGATAAAATCATTTGCTTTTTTAGCATTACTGGTTTCAATAAATTTCGCGGTTGGAATGTTATAACGTAAGAGAAAATTTTTCATAAAAATTTTTGAGCCCTCAAGTCTGGCAGCTGCTTTTGATGCGCCAAAAATGACCAACCCTTTGGCTTTGAAAATATCAACAATGCCATCCACCAAAGCGGTTTCTGGTCCTACTACCGTCAGATTAATGCCCTTTTCTTTGGCAAAATCAGCTAGTGCTTCATAATCTTTACAGGTAACATTGTGTCCAAGGTGTGGCGTTGCACCATTACCCGGTGCGAAAAAAAGTTCGGTGACGTTTGGATCTCTTTTGAGGGCTAAACCTATAGAATATTCTCTACCACCACTACCAACAACCATTACCTTCATTAACATTTCTCCAAAAGAATCTTATTTCGTTTACATGTAAAAACCCAAGTGAGCGTTCCGAGATTGAAGCGGCCCTAATAAGCCAACTTCTGGGAGTCGACCTTTTCTTTAGGCTGCAATCTCTCGCTTTAAAACAAAACTCAAACGAGACCACAGGCACACCAAAAACGTACGTATTCCCGTATACTAATTGTTGGACCCTCATGAAAACGGTTGTCGCTTCACCCAGGCAAGGTAAACTACTAAACTTCTTTAATTATAAAGGAATTTAGCTTCTAAAGAGCTTTTGCCAAGGCGATGCACGCCTCAATACTTTGCTTTAATGAGACAATCTTCTTTACATGTAAAGGCAGTGCAGAGGCTGTTTTTTCACCAATAGCGATCGCTAAATAACTCTCATCCCAGACAAAATTTTCTAAGAAACAGTGAACCGTAGAAGGCGAAGTAAAAATGAGTTGCGCCTCTTTAGAAGGGGCATAAGAGGAAGGATAATGCTTGCATTTTGTCTCATACACAATGCGTTGCTCTATGTCAATATGGTTGACATGTAAGATTTCAAACAGTGAGGAGGAGACCTCTTTCGCGCGGGGAAAAAGAACCTTTTGATTGGCTAACAGAGGAATGAGCGTTTTGGCAAAAATGTCACCATACGACTCTTTACATGTAAAGATAAGATTTCCACCACACTTCTTTATAAATGAGGCAGTACCTTCGCCAATTGCATAGGCTTTTTTCTCTTTCCATGACGTGCCATTTAGCTCAAGTGCTTTGACACTGTTTTTAGAGGTAAAGATGATTCCATCAAATCCCTCCAAATCAAGTGGCATTGGATCAAATACGATCTCAAACAATGGGAGATGGACTACCCCCTCATACGCTTTATCGCTGAAGAGGTAGATCATCGTTTGTTATTCCCATTCAATCGTTGCAGGTGGTTTAGAAGAGATGTCATACACCACGCGGTTAATGCCAGCCACTTCGTTGATAATACGTCGGCTGATATTTTCCAAAATTATATGAGGAATGTGCGCAAATGTAGCCGTCATACCGTCCGTTGCGTCGACGATTCTGACACAAATCGTATTGTCATAGGTTCGATTATCGCCCATAACTCCAACGCTTTTAACGTTTAGAAGTACCGTAAAGGCTTGCCATGTTTTTTCATAATAACCCGATGAGCGAAGCTCTTGAAGCATGATGACATCGGCTGCTCGTAAAAGAGTCAAATCTGCTTTCGTGACTTCACCCATAATGCGAATTGCAAGGCCCGGTCCTGGGAAAGGATGGCGTGAGAGCATGTCTTTTGGAAGACCAAGTTCTGCTCCTAAAATTCTCACCTCATCTTTAAAGATTTCGCGCAGTGGCTCAATGAGTTCAAAGGTCATCCAATCCGGCAAACCTCCTACATTATGGTGCGATTTAATTGTTTTTGAAGGGCCTTTTACCGAAACTGATTCGATGACATCAGTGTAAAGTGTACCTTGGGCTAAGAACTGAATGCCATCATGTTTTTTAGCCTCTTCATCAAACACTTCAATGAAGGTTTCACCAATGATTTTACGTTTTTTTTCAGGATCGCTCACACCGGTAAGTCTGCTTAAAAATTTTTCACTGGCATCAATAGTAATGAGTGGTACATTGCGACTTTTAAACATTGCTTCGACTTGTTCACGCTCATGCGCACGAAGTAAGCCGTTGTCCACAAATACAGAAACAAGTTGATCCCCAATCGCTTCAGCCAAAAGTGTTGCGACAACGGAGCTATCGACCCCACCGCTCACACCACATAAGACTTTTTTAGAACCAACTTTTTCACGAATTTTAGCAATTTGCTCTTTCGCGAATGAGCCCATATTCCACGTACTTTCGCAACCACAAATGTATTTTGCAAAGTTTTTGAGAAGTTTACTGCCTTGTTCTGAATGGAAGACTTCTGGGTGAAATTGAAAAGCGTACATATTACGTTTTTCATCAGCAATGGCCGCATACGGTGAATTTTCACTGTACCCAATTTTCTCAAATCCAGCCGGCAGTGCTTCAACCTTGTCACCATGACTCATCCAAACGATTTGTCCACATGTCGTGTCTTTAAAAATTTTATGGTCACTCTCAAATTGCAGCTTAGCCTTACCATACTCTTGATGCGTTGCAGGGATAACGCTACCACCAAAATGGTGTGTTAACAGTTGCATGCCATAGCAAATACCAAGAAGAGGCAATCCTAGCGCATAAACAGCAGGATCAGGATGGTACGAATCTTTTGCATAAACAGATGCGGGACCACCACTTAAAATAATACCTTTTGGGTTGCGTTTTTTAATATCTTCAATCTTCTCATTGTAAGGGACGATCTCACAGTAAACACCGCTTTCACGAAGCTTACGTGCAATCAACTGAGTGTATTGTGAACCAAAATCTAAGACTAAGATGGGGACTTCTTTCATTTATTTCCTTCTATTAAAATATACCAATAATTTCGAACTGAATATACCAAATCACCAAAGAGAGAATATAGCCCGCTAACACGGTCCATGCATATTTCATATGCGTCCCAAAGGTATAGATACCTCTAAGTTTTCCCATCACGCCTACCCCTGCGGCAGAGCCAAAACTAATCAAACTACCACCAATACCTGCGGTCATTGTGACTAACAACCATTGATCATCACTCATTGTTGGGTTTGCTTTTATCACAGCACTCATCACCGGAACATTATCCACAATAGCCGATAAAAATCCTACACCAATGTTGACTGTTGTTGCACCTGCACTATCATACAATTTTGCAGCTAAATCTAAGAAACCTAAAAAATGAAGTCCTCCAACGGCGGCTAAAATACCGAAGAAAAAGAACAATGTATCGTATTCAATTTTACTGATGGATTTAAAAATACTGATAAACTCGTTGCTTCTACGTTTCAGTTGATAGGTATAGAGTTTAAGTAAGGACAGACCAAAAACCATTCCCCACATCGGTGGTATATGGAAAAGTTGTTGGCATAAAACGGCACAGGCAATGGTGATAACGCCCAAAGCAATCACCATTTTTCCACCTTTTAAGATCACAATGCGTTGTTCAACACTGGCATCAAAATGGGGTTTTGTTTTTGGCACAGAGAAAGAAAGTAACCATCCTGTAAGTAACCACCCAAAAAAGGCTGCAGGAAAAAGTCCAAAAAACTCAACGAAACTGGCTTTATCTGCCATCCATGTCATCAAGGTTGTAATATCGCCAAAAGGGCTCCAAGCCCCCCCTGCATTGGCTCCAACGACAATGTTGATAGCGCCAGGGACTAAAAATAGTTTATCTTCTTTTTCTATTGTGATGAGGACAGTGGAGAGAATTAAGGCGGTGGTTAGGTTATCGGCGACAGGGCTGATAAAAAACGCTAATGAACCTGTTAACCAAAACAGTTTTTTATACGTATAACCTTTTGAAACCAAATTGTATTTTAGGGCATCAAAGACACGTCGTTCAATCATTGTTTCAATGTAGGTCATCGCAACCATTAAGAAGAAAAAGATCTCTGCAATCTCTAAAATCAAAGCATCAAGTTCATGCGTTAAGGGTGTATTATCCAGTCCATTCACAGCAAAGTAAATACCAATCAGAATAAAAATAAATGTTCCCATAAACAAAGCAGGTTTTGATTTGTTGATATGAAATTTTTCTTCCGCCGCTACAATGTAGTAACCCAAGACAAAGATAATTAATGAGACGATTCCAACCCATGTATTAGTAAGATCCTGACCACTTGATGCCCAAATGGTATTGACTAAAACCAATAGCGCTACTAAAATTCGCATAGGTCATTCCCTTGTTGTAAATAGTGTGCGCCCAGTGATTCTTTTCTCTTCAACGCACTGGTAATAATTTCAAGCGACACCAAAAGTCGGAGTCTTAGCAGTTTTCCAATGGGTAATGCTAGCATCTCTTCCACTCTCTTTTTTGCTTTTTCTAAATTTTTTGGTTCTCGAAGAATGCCTGCATAATACCACATTAAATGACGCAACTCATTTTTAAGGTCTTTATCCTCTTCTTTCATTAGCACAGCTTCTTTTTCACTAAAGGTATGGTGTACTTTTGCGTGATAAATACTTTGTTTAATTGCATCGGCTACACGAGCTGAGAACACTAACCCTTCAAGCAATGAGTTACTTGCAAGCCTATTTGCACCATGAACACCCGTGTTGGCACACTCTCCAACGGCATAAAGATCTTTTACATGTAAAACATTTCCATATAAGTCTGTTTTAATACCACCCATGGAGTAATGAAATGCTGGAGAGATAGGAATTCTCTGCTCAGGTACGTTATAACCAATATTGGTCATATTAAAATAGATACTCGGAAAGCGCTGAGCAAAATGTTCTTTTTTAAAGGCACTTAAGTCAAAATAGACCTCTTTGCCTGTTTTTTGTTTGTAGCTAAAAATGGCACGACTCACCAC
>JAVHRG010000083.1:0-4250 GCA_036171535.1 Sulfurospirillum sp.
TATGATTATCATGCTCTTAGGATTGGTCTGTACCGTGACGTTATATGCCAATTTCCAACGGTTTTTATACATTGCATTTGATGAAGAGAGTGCCAAAGCTTCAGGGATTAATACCACACTTTTAAACTATATGCTGATCTCTCTTGTTTCAATAGTCATCAGTGTTTCGATTAAAATTGTAGGGGCTCTTTTGATTGGAGCGATGATGATTATACCCGCTATCATTGCCATGCAATTTAGTAAAAATTTTAAAAATTCGGTTGTTTACGCGGTCATTATATCAATTGTCTCCGTCATCCTCGGTCTGTTTATCTCCTACTATGCTTCATTGCCCAGTGGCGCAACCATCGTTGTTTTGCTCTTGTGTTTCTTTATTATTTCGCTTGTATTCAAGAGAAAACAGTATTAATTTTTTTAGAGTGACTCTTTTATATGCAACTCAGTTGCATAATGTTATGCTTTCCATATTAAAACGAAGGAGTCACCTATGTTAAAAAAAATTGCATTAGCAGCAGCCCTCAGTTCGGTCATGTTTGCAGATGTATCCGTAACCACAACCATATTTCCACTGTATGACGTTGTCAAAAATATTGGAGGCGATAAAGTCAAGCTCACCAATCTTGTTCCCTTTGGCGTTGAAGCGCACGAATTTGAGCCCAAAGCCAAAGATATCGCAGCCCTTTCAAAGAGCGATTTTTTCATCATCAGCAGTCCCGTGTTTGAGACATGGAGTACCAAGGTTATCAGCTCTTTAAAAATTCAAGATAAAACGATTGATATGAGTAAAAAAGTCAAACTCATTGAGATGAAACATTCTGAAAATGAGCATGGACATAAAGGAAGTTATGATCCACACTACTGGTTGAGCATCGATAACTACATGAATGTTGCCAAAGAAGTAGCGACTTTGTTGAGTACCAAAGACCCCGAAAATGCAAAACTGTATGAAGCCAATTTAGCGGCGTATCTTGTAAAGCTAGAAGCATTAAAAACGGATTATGAGGTTCTTAAAAGTTGTAAAAACAAAAAAGTTATTGTCAACCATGACGCTTTTGAATATTTAGCACAAGAGTATGGCATCACCCAATACTCCATCACAGGAATGACTCCCGAGACCAAACCTTCGCCAAAACAGATTGCTCAATTAATTGATCTAACCAAAAAAGAGAAGATCAGCACCGTCTTTTTTGAAGAGTTTGCAAGCGATAAAGTCGCAAAATCCATCGCCAAAGAGGCCAATGTTAAAACAGATGCGCTCAGACCTGTTGAAAATATTACCATTGCTGAGAGTAAAAAAGGGATTGGCTATATTGACATCATGAAAGACAACCTCGTCAAATTGCACGATGCGATGGATTGCCAATAATTTCGTTCTAAAAGTTCAAATTGAGTGTTAAAAAATCTTTACATGTAAAGTTATTTGGCTTTACATGTAAAGTTCTCTACTACAATCCCAATCGTCTAATATTACTGAGTGAGATAAGATGCGCTGTCATAAAAGGTGTCGCTCCTTTTTTGTAGATATCAAGCTTTTTCTTCTCACTTAAATGACCCAGTTTTTCTTCATTAATTGTAAAAAAACCATTGATTGTATGTGTTTTACCCTCTTCATCGAGAAGATTGGCACTTTGTTCAACCAACAGTTCCCATATCTCCAACTCTTTAATCAAAGCGCTACATGCTTGCAACTCGCCTTGAAAACGAACGAGAAAGTCCAACGTATTTTTGGTCAAATCACTCGGTGTTTTATCCTCTTTAAAGAGTGCACGTTCTTTGTTGGATTCATTTAACGCTTCCAAAGCTTCCTCTTCAATGCCCAAAGAAAAGCCTTTTTTATCTTCATTTTGAGCCAAAGCAAACGGATAACGTCTCAAAAAAGCAGGAAGGTATTTCCCTTTTTTAAAACGACGATTTTCATCCAAATAGACGTTTTTATCGTTGTAGCCAAGGAGTGCAATAGCAAGCCAATCGCCTTCTTGATTTTTGGTAAACAAAATCGGATAATCTTTACACGCTTCGTAAACCTCTCCAATGCCCAAAGGTACACTTATCATCGTCTCTAAGTTGGGGTAACTGATGGCGTCATTGACGGCTTTGGTTTGATCTTGTGGTTGGTTGATAATATGCAATGCCATGATGTTATGTTCCTCTAATGAATAGTAATATGAGGTGTATCATAACATTTTAAGGACAAATTTTCACTTTACATGTAAACGCATTAGGGGTCAAAAATCCAGTGAATTTTTGGAGTTTATCACCAAAAGTTATTTTACGCTTCTGATTGTAAAATGGTTGAGTGCATCATCAAAGAAGTGAAAAACTGGAATTGATTGCGTCCACCACTTTTTGATGCATACATAGCAGCATCGGCATTACGAAGGAGAAGTTCAGCATTTTTTCCATCTTGTGGAAATAAGCTGATACCAATACTGCACGTACTCATTATTGTGTGCCCATTAATGATAAAAGGCTCTTGAAAAAGTTTTTGAATCTTGTTTGCGATTTTACCAAAATAGCTACTATCCATACCATTTTCAATAATCAAAACAAATTCATCCCCGCCTAACCTAGAAAGCGTATCTCCTTTGCGAATAGCTTTTTTCATCCTTTTAGCAACTTCTATGAGCAACGTGTCACCATTGCTATGACCGAGCAGATCATTGACATCTTTAAAATGGTCCAAATCAATAAAAAAGAGACCGAACATCTCTTTGGATCGGCTTTTATGTTGAATGGCTTGCTCAATTCTATCCATCAAAAGGCGCCTATTGGGTAAATGCGTCAGTGAGTCATGCATAGAGATATGAGACAGTTTTTCTGCTTCTGCCATCAAACGATCTTGAATGGTAAGATATTTCGTAACATCATGAACAATTTCCAAATAAGCGATTACCTCACCTTGTGCATCTAAAACAGGGCGCATGTGTACTTCAACATGCTGCTTATTTCCTTTTTTATCTTTACGAATATGGCGAAGGGTAACCGGCTGTTTTGTTTTTTTGACACTCTCCATGGGGCAAGCGCTACCATCTTCCGAACAAGCAGGAATAGTTTTTTGTGATAAATTAAAGCATTTATTCATCAAGCACGAATCTTCCATTTTCTCTTTTGCCGCTTCATTCATCATCGAAATCGTATAATCAGGCTCAATATAAATGATTGAATCAGGAATTCCATCGATCATCGCTTGCATCATTTCACGCGTTGTCGTAAGTTTTTTCTCTAGGGTGATAATCCGAGCCACTTTTTCTAAGACATGCAATAACTGATAAGGGTCCGTCGGCTTTAAAATATAACTATCGACATGTAAAGCGATACTTTGTAACAAAAGATGGGCATCGCTAAAAGCAGAATTAACGATAATGGGAAACGATGGATGCGTTTGGCGAATGCGTTCAATCATTTCCAAACCGCTCATACGAGGAAGCTGTAAATCGGTAATCAGAACATGAGGAGCATGCTTTTCAAAAAGCTCCAATCCCTCTTCAGCACTTCGTGCGACGATAACCTCTTTAAAATAATCCCCAAAGGCATTGATAAAGGAATGAACGGTTGATGCATCATCTTCGACATACAAAAGGGTGAGTGATTTAATCATTACGGGTCACTTGTAGTGTAATTTCTGTTTTCATACCATGCGGGATGGATTCCATACGAATGGATCCCTCCATGCTATTCTCGACGATCATTTTAGACATATAAAGACCTATGCCCGTTCCATCTTTTTTCTCTTTGGTCGTAAAATAGGGCTCAAAGGCGCGATTGATAATTTCTTCAGATGCTCCACCACCGTTATCCGTGATGGTAATCATAGCGCTATCTTTGCCCATGTGTTCGACTCCAACACGGATAAATCCACCATTGCGTTTCTTTCGTAAGATAGCATCTTTTGAGTTATTAAAAATATTAATAAGCACTTGTGCAAACTCGTTTTCATACCCAAAAATTTCAAGATCACTTTTATCGTCATAGTAGATTGTGATCCCATAATTTTTGAAAGAATCTTGGAGAAAGGAGATCGTTTTATCGATCACAAATGAGAGTTTGAAAAGCTGTTTCGCTTTATTGGGATTGAAAAAATCTCGAAAATCATCAATAGTCGTCGACATATGCTGAATCGTTTTTTGAGACTCTTCCACAAAAGAGTGAAAGATCTCTTTATTGACCGCATCGGTATGAAATTTTTTATCGATGGCAAAAAGATTGAGGGCAAGGGAGTTGAGCGGTTGTCTCCACTGATGGGCAATATT
>JAVHRG010000083.1:4260-4676 GCA_036171535.1 Sulfurospirillum sp.
AATATCCGTTTTATCAGTAAAGCCGATAATGACACCATAATCATCACTGGAAAAATTAATCGATTTGATTTGGAACCAATAGATGCGATTGTCGATGATCAAGTCGTATTCTACTTCCGTTTTATGCTGTACAACATTTTTGACATTTTCAAACAAATCAGGAATGGAGACGAGCGCATTGATAATAATTTCACTGAGATTGATTTTATGCGTATAGTTGATTTTAAAGAAACGCTCCATTCCTTTGGTGTGAAGGAAAAGATCGAGGTTTTTATCCAAAATCAAGACATCGGTATTGATGACTTCGACCACTTTGTTGAGCGCTTCGTTAACAAATGCTAGCTCTTTGTTTTTATGTTCAAGCTCATCGTTGACCGTATGAAGCTCTTCATTGGTACTTTGGAGTTCTTCATTAT
>JAVHRG010000084.1:0-4655 GCA_036171535.1 Sulfurospirillum sp.
GAGTCGTTGCGCCTTGTGAAAGCTTTTTACCATGACGCAGCGTTGGAGGACAAAGGAGACATACTCAATCCTGCGTGCTATGAAGAGCAGTACCTCTCGCATATTCCTGCGCATTTGCGCTTTCGAGGGTATGGCTGTGGCAGTCCTATCTTAGATGCGAAGCTCAAAGAGGGTGAATCCATGCTCGATTTAGGTTCTGGCAGAGGCATTGAGTGTTTTATCGCCTCTAAACTGGTGGGTCAAACGGGACGCGTCGTGGGTGTTGATATGCTCGACTCCATGCTGAAAATCGCGCGAAGCGGGGCAGAAGAGGTGGCGCAAAGTCTGGGCTACAACAACCTCACATTTGCCAAAGGCTATCTTGAAGCATTGCCAGAGGAAGAGGGGAGTTTTGATGTCATCACTTCCAACTGTGTGCTGAATCTCTCTAGTCACAAACGTAAACTGTTTGCGGAGATATTTCGGGTACTTAAAAAGGGTGGAAGGCTCGTAGTTTCGGATGTTGTATGCGATGAAGAAGCAAGCGCCATCATCCGTAATGATGCAAAACTGAATGGCGAGTGCATCGGTGGAGCACTGACACAAGTGCATCTTTTAGGACTACTTCGCGAGAGTGGTTTTGAAAATATTGCACTTATCAAACGCTTTGTTTATCGCGAAGTACAAGGGCATATGTTTTACTCACTTACGTTTGTTGCACACAAACCAAACGTGCAAAAGAGGGTCGAAGTTATCTACAAAGGAATTGCTGAAAGCCTTGCGTTAGAAAATGGTATCGTGCTGTTTAAAGGGGTTAAAACACGCATTGATGAGGCTTTGGCAAAGCGATTGGAAAATGAGCTATTTATACTGGACGATAACGGTAATGTCACCAATCAAGAGGGACAAAGCTGTTGTTGTGCAACACCACCTGAATCTAAACCAAGCCTTTTACTCAATCCTACAGCAAAAGTTTCTTCTCATGTAACGTCTAAGAAAAACCATAACTGCATGGTCTGCTCATCAGCGCTTGTTTACACTACCTCACCGCACGAAGTGACATGTTACTACTGTGGAAATATGAGCGTTCAAAGCGTTACATGTAAAGAGGGGCATTATGTGTGCGATGCGTGTCATGCAAAAGAAGCGTTAGCCGTCATTGAACACATCTGCGCTACGTCTAAAGAGCGTGATATGCTTAAACTTTTTGCGCAGATACGAGAGCATCCGAGCATCCCAAAACACGGGCCTGAACACCATGCGATGGTTCCTGCCATCATCGTGACAGCGTATAAAAATAGCGGTGGGAAACTCCCCGAAAATGCACTTAAAACAGCGATTTTACGCGGTTCTAGTATTATGGGTGGCGCGTGTGGATTTTTAGGGATTTGCGGTGCGGCTTCGGGAGTTGGTATCGGCTTTGCGATTGTATTGGAGGCTTCACCCGTTGCCAAAAAAGCACGCTCTGCTGCTCAAAAAGTAACATACGCAGTGCTCGGTAAAATCGCTGAGTACGAAGCGGCGCGTTGTTGTCATAGAGAAGTCTGGACAGCCCTAAATATCGCATCATCGTTGTCCGAAACCTTTTTACATGTAAAGCTTCTGGCACAAACAGAAGTCAAATGCGACCAAAAGAAATTTAACCAATATTGTTACGGAAAAGAGTGCCCGATATTTTAAAAGTAGGTAAGAGCGAATGATGAAATATAAACGTGAATTTATAGGTGAATTCTTAGGGACGTTTATGATGGTGATGTTTGGATGCGGCTCTGTTGCCGTATCGGTGTTGTTTAATGCCCATCAAGGATTGTTCCAAATAGCGACGATTTGGGGTATAGGTGTAAGTCTTGCCATTTACGCAGCACGTCATTTATCGTGCGCACATCTCAACCCAGCCGTGACGTTGGCAATGGTGATGAGCCAAAGAATGACGATCAAAAAAATGCCTGTTTATCTGATAGGGCAGTTTCTTGGCGCTTTTGGTGCAGGCGTGATGGTGTATGCACTCTTTAATCCTTCTATTGTGGCTTTTGAAAATGCGCATCACATGGTTCGTGGTACGCAAGAATCCATTGCGATCGCAAAAATGTTTGGTGAATATTATCAACTCCCTAACAGTACCGCTATCGTCTCGATGCCCTTGGCGATGATCGCAGAAGGATTTGGGACGTTCTGCCTTGTGCTCATCATCTTCTGTTTGACAGAGAGCTGTAATTTGGGACGACCCGATGATAATATAGCCCCCATTCTCATAGGGCTAGCGGTCACTTCCATCATCTGTCTTATTGCCCCTTTAACGCAAGCAGGACTGAACCCCGCACGGGATTTTAGTCCCCGCATGGTTGCATGGATATTTGGGTGGGAAGAGGCATCTTTTCCCGATCAGACAGGAGGTTTCTTTTGGGTCTACATTCTTGCTCCTTTGCTTGGAGGAATGAGTGCGGGATTTTTATTTACACACCTCATTGAACCTCTTATGCGTAACAAATGTGAAAAATGTGACTGCCAATAAAAAGGATGATGATGAAAACACGTATTATTTTAGTGGGTGGATTTTTGGGAGCGGGTAAAACTACGCTGTTGTGTGAGTCGGCACGAATGCTGAGTGAACAAGGCAAACACGTTGGTCTAATCACCAATGATCAAGCATCGGGACTGGTCGATACAGCATTTCTTGAGCGCTCTCTCCGTTGCGTTACAGAGGTGAGTGGTAGCTGCTTTTGCTGTAATTTTAATGGTTTTGTAGAGGCTATCTCTCACCTCAAGGCAAAAGGTGCCATGGAGATGATTATCGCTGAACCCGTAGGCAGTTGTACGGATCTTTCTGCAACGATTATACAGCCCTTAAAACAAAAATTTGAAGAGGATTTGATTGTTTCGCCGCTGAGTGTTTTAGTCGATCCTGAACGGTTGAACGATATACTCAAAGGTGGTACATCGGGGCTTCATGAAAGTTCGGCGTATATTCTTCAAAAACAGCTTGATGAAGCCGATATGATTGTCATCACAAAAATAGATTTACTGACATCGGATGAGCTTGAAACCTTAAAAAGGTGCGTTGCCAAGAGGTGGCCATTGGCTAAAATCTTCTCTTTAAGCGCTAAAAGTGGTGAAAGCTTGGAGCTGTGGCTTGATGAAGTGACCCATTCTACAGTAGCAGGAACGCACTTAGCCGAAGTAGATTATGATATTTACGCGCAAGGAGAGGCTGTGCTTGGATGGCTTAACACGACAGTAATGCTTAAAGGTCACTCTGTGAATTGGGATGCGTTCACGCAAAAAGTGTTAAAAAGCTTGGCAGAGCGGTTTGATGCTTTAAACTTAGCCGTTGGACATGTCAAAGTGTTACTCGAAGCAGACAAAAAGTATATCATAGGCAATGTGACAGGAAAGAGTGAATCTCTTAGCATAAGAGGCAGTGCAGGAAGTGGAAATCAGGCTCAAATGACGTTGAATGCGCGTGTTGAAATGAACCCAGTAGCGTTAGATCGTATCGTAACAGAGGTCATTTCTGAGGTATGCGGCAATGAGATTGCTCAAAAAATCGAAGCTTCAAAATGCCTGCAACCTGGACGTCCAAATCCAACCTACCGCTACGATTATGTCGTATGATAGTGCTTCATAAAAAGATGGTGTAACCACCATGAAAAGGCAATAACCCCGCTTCCCAAAGTCAGTAAGAGATAATTGGTCGGCGTTCCCCAGATGAGAATGTTTACAATCAACCCTGCGGGAACGTGTACATTGTTCATGATGGCAAGTACCCCTGCATCGACTTCGCATGCGCCTTTGTTCCACAGAAAATACCCAAGACCCGAAGCGACAATACCTAACCATACTAAAACGCCCCATTGTATCAAAGTAGGTGAGAGTTTATCGGTGTTGGCAAACAGTCCAAAGGCAACGATGCTGACAAGCAGTGCTCCAAAGTGAAAGTAACCAAATACATCACTTTGTACAATATTTGTATTGGATTCCATTACTTTTTTATAGGCACTTTGCCCAAGAGCAAAACAGATATTCGCCCCTTGAACCATCAAAAAGCCTGTAATAAACTCAGAATTGACGTTTTGATAACGAATAATATACGCCCCCAAAACCGCCACACCTGTGCTGATAAGATACAACGGTTTAAACTGCCCCTTTAGTCCATCATAAATCAGCGTCACATAGATAGGTGTAAAAATGGTGAAAAGAATGACCTCAGGAACGGTGAGAAATAAAAATGATTGATAGAAAAAGATATACATGAAGCCAATTTGCACACTGCCAATCAGCATGATTTTAAGCTTTAATTTTGTGGGGACACCTCGAAACTTCGTAAAGGGTAAAAAAACCAGTGATGCGAGGCCAATACGTACCAACACCGCAAAATAGCTATCAATCTGACCTGCCAAAACTTCGCCAATAAAACTAAACGAAAATGCCCAAATTAGCGTCATTAAAATCAAATATCGCATGTGAATCCTTATAAAAACGAAGTTGCTACTATAGCACGAGGAAGGTTAGTTTAAAAGAAAGGAATGGGGAGAATTAAGAGGGAGAAGATATTCTTTAGGTTTACATGTAAAAGAAATGATCAAAGTTTTTAGCCAGACTCACTTTTTATTTTTTTACATGATTAATCAGCCGCTAGTCATGTTTTATAATACGCTATCATTCTTCATGAATAGTCA
>JAVHRG010000085.1:0-4615 GCA_036171535.1 Sulfurospirillum sp.
CTTTCCTTTCCCGTTTATCATTGCTCCTGCTGGTGAAAAAAATAGGGAAGTATTAACAACAGCGTATCAAGGTGAGCCTCTTGATTTTATGGTTGATGGTAAGATCAGAGGAACGATCATTGTTGATGAAGTATTTGAAGTAGACAAGAAAAAGCGCATCGAGCAAATTTTTGGAACGTATGACATTTCCAATCCTGAAACCCAAATGTTTCTCAAACGTCTTGGAGATATTGCTGTATGTGGTAGCTACGAACTCCAGTTTGATGATGTTAAAAATGTTAAAAATAAAATTGCTGATGCCAAAGCACTCCTCGGTGCAAAAAATGTCTCAGCCATTATGATGAATGCCAATCCCTTTCATAGAGCACATGAGCGAGTGATTCGTATCACCCTTGAGAAGTGTGATATGATGGTTATCTTTTTACTTAAACCTTATAAGCAAGACCTACTCTCTTATGAGTTAAGACTCAAAGCACTTGAATATTTTGTGGATAATTACTTACCCAAAAATAGAGTCGTTATTGTCCCCTTTGAAAATACCTACCTCTTCACTAGCTATAAAAATGCTGTTTTAGATGCCATTTGCGCTTCAAACTTAGGGTGCAATAAACTGGTTCTTGGCCAACACCATAGCGGTATTGGTGCCTATTATGATCAAAATGAAATGAAGTCTGTTTTGGATCATTATGAAGACCTTGCTATCGACATCGAGATCATTACCGAATTTGTCTATTGTAATGAGTGTAAAACATTGGTGAGTACCAACACTTGCCCTCATGGTGGACATCATCATATCAAGTACCACGCAAAATCACTGTTAGAGATTTTAAAAGCAGGTATGTTACCACCTGCCATCTTTATGCGCAAAGACCTCTCCGCACTACTGTTGAGCGAACTCTTTAAACATCGCTTTAGTAATATTGGGAAAATTTACGATGCTATTTTCCCAAATGATGGTCTTTTAGAAAGTCATGATGAACGTGATTTTTATCTTGAACTGATGCGTTTACATCAAACCACTTCTTTGACTTAGGACTTTTTATGCCAAATGCTTTTTTAACCTTTTTTTATACAGGACTTACCCCTAAAGCCCCAGGAACGGCAGGTTCTTTACTGGCTGTCATTCTTGGAGCATTGATTATCCACTATATTTCGATGGAAACCATTGTTCTTTTAACCATTTTATTTACAATTTTAGGTGTAAAACAAATTAATGCCTATGAAGCCATAAGTGGTAAACATGACGATAGCCGCATTGTTATTGATGAAGTGATTGGTGTGTGGATTGCGCTCATTCTAAGCTCAGGCACACTCCTTCAAGTAGTACTCTGTTTTGTATTTTTTCGTATCTTTGACATTTGGAAACCTTCTCTGATTGGCAAAATTGACCGAAATGTTCAAGGTGGATGGGGTGTCATCGGTGATGATATGCTTGCAGGCGTCTTAGCAGGTATTTGTAGTGCAGGCGTTTTTCAGCTCTTTGAATACGCCAAAACAACTCTCTTAAACTAAAAGATTACTTTTGGGTAACGCCAAAGCCATAAGCGGTATCAAACTATACTTTTCCTAATTTAATAAGAAAGGAATACGATGAAATATCTCTTGAAACCCATTATGGCTCTCGTCTTTATCATCTCGCTCTCAGAGGCAAAAGAGTTTGTCATCGACAATGCTCATTCCAATATAGGCTTTTCGGTTAAACATATGATGATTTCCAACGTTAAAGGCAACTTTAATGCCTATACGGCAGATATTGACTTTGATGCAGAGAAAAAAATCTTCAACAAACTGAGTGCAAAAATTGATGCTACCTCTGTCAATACAGGTATTGCAAAACGTGATGACCACTTGCGCAGTAGTGATTTCTTTGATGTTACAAAGTTTAAGACCGTTGATTTTGTGATGACCTCTATGCAAGAGGGTAAAGTCTATGGCAAAATCACCATTCATGGTATTACAAAAGATATCGTCTTAGTCAGTACCATTCACGGTGTCATTAAAGATTTTCAAGGACATCAACGTGTAGGCTTTAGTTTAGAGGGAAAACTCAATCGTAAAGATTTTGGATTAACTTGGAATAAAATCCTAGAAGGCGGTGGGCTGACCGTAGATGACACCATCAATCTTGCTATTGAAGTGGAAGCCATCGAATTATAAGCGCTTAAAACCATCTCTTTCAAAAGAGTGAGCGAAGAGTGAAAACTGCTCTTTCTCTTCTTCGCTCACTTCTAACACCCACACCACACCATCACTTTCAAATTCTCTCTTCACTATGGTTATATTTTGTGTTGCCGTATAGTGTTCAAACCTTGGCACGAGGGGATAGTCTGTTTTACATGTAAGGATTTCTTTGAAGAGAAAAGGGAGCAGCTTTGCATGAGCAATCACCTCTTTAGCACTGCTTCCATAAGCACGCACTAACCCACCCGTTCCAAGCTTTATACCCCCAAAATACCGCACAATCAATAGCCCAGCTTCGATGAGTTCAACACCTCGCATGACATTGAGTACTGGAGGCCCTGAAGTGCCTCTAGGTTCGCCATCATCGGAATTATTTTCGACTACTTGACGGAATTCATTGTAAAAACGCTTTGCCCAGACGATATGCGCCGCTTTGGGATGGTCATTTTTGAGCTTTACATGTAAAGATTCAAAGTCACTCATTGGGCAGAGATACGCTAAGAATGTTGACTTTTTCTCTTCGACCTCCGCGGTATACATCTGCTCAATGGTCTGCATCAATCCTCTCTTGAAATCACGACTTTAATGTCCGCAGGTTTCGCATGATACGGTGAAGAGGTCACAATAAAATCAACTCCCGTTTGGGCATAGGCAACAATATTTTGCTCACCAATGCCTCCTGTAGCAGAAAGAAGCAGATGAGGGAACTCTTTTTTGAGTCTCACACAGCGCCTTAATGTCTCAAAATCCATTTTTTCGCATTGCAGTATCGCTGTTCCAAGCGTTGCAAAATAACGTGCTTCTTCGTAATTATCCACTTCTACAACAATCTTTTTTTCCAAATATTTTTGTTGCATTTTGGCAAATTGTGCTTCAAAAGCGGCATCGTTCTCAAAAAAGACACGGTGCTGTTTAAAGACTAAAACAGAGTCATAAAGTCCTAAACGATGATGTGCCCCACCACCTGCATAGACCGCCTTGAGTGCTAATTCTTTGGTACGAGGGAAAATCTTACGTGTGGTTAAAAGCTCTATTTTAGGGTTGACTTCACGCGCAAGTGTAATCATCGTATGGGTTTTAGTCGCAATACCGCTTAAAAATTCGAGAATGTTTTGGCTCACTTTCCATGCCTTATGTGCAGCGTCCGCTCTGCCATACGCCTCCAAGATAAGCTCACCTGCGTCCAGCTTATCGCCACACTTTTTGTAAGCACGTGTCTCAAGTCCTAGCTTTTGACATATTTCTGTGACAAATTCCACACCACAAAGAACGATAGGCTCTTTGGAAGCAAATGAAATCTTGGCTTTGTGAGATCCAATATCTAATCCTACCGTGGTCATATCGATTAACCCAACATCTTCACGTATCATATCCATCATAAGCAAACCTTTACTAAATTATAATATTTTAACACAAGATGATTTAAAGAAATGGCTCCTCTTTTTGAAAAAAATGTAGCGCCGTAAACACCGCTAAAGAGATTACAATCAGAATGGCACATAAAAAGAGTGCTAAACGGTATTCACCATCAAAAACGGCATTGTAGATGGCTAGAGAAATCGTATCTGTTTTACCAACAATATTGCCACCAAGCATCAAAGTAATTCCCACTTCGCCTAATGCTCTGGCTGTTGCTATGAGCAAAGAGGCAATAACACTTTTTTTAATACACGGTAAAATGATAAAAAGAAGGGTATGAAATCTACTTTTACCACTCATATAAGCGGCTTCTTTGATTGCTTTTGGAAAAAGTTCTATAGCAGACTGAAGGGGCTTAACCATCAGAGGAAGAGCGGCTACAAAACCTGCTAACACCAACCCTTTAAAGTCAAAGATAAAACGTATCCCTATTGCATTAAAATAACTTCCAATCCAGCCATATTTACCTAAAAGCAACAGCAATAAAAAACCAATAGCAATGGGAGGGAAAATCAGAGGAAGTGTCACAAGTGTTTCAAAAAACCATTTGTATTTAAGCTTTTCATTGGAAAGGAAATAAGAGAGGGGAATGCCAAGAAGCACTAAAAGTAAAGCGACCACACCGATAGTTTTAAGGCTTAGCACCAAAGGGTGCCAAACCTGCACCATATCAAAATCAAAGCCCATATTTAACAAATATTTCCCGAGCTTGTGGTGTTTTCAAAAAAGCAACAAACTCTTGACACGCTTTATCCGCTTCACAGGCTTTTAAACTTCCTGCCACAATCTCAATGGGAGTGTAATACGTTTGTGGAATTTTGATGTACCCACCAATTTTATCCATGCTATCAAGCGCTGCAGTGAGATTCATAATACCCACATCCACCTCATGAGTACTCACATACGAACTCACTTGAGGAACAGTCGCAACGACCAAAAGTTTTTCTTTTACACTTTCATAAAATTTGGCATTATTTAAAAACTCCATGCCAGCATCACCGTAAATCGCCTTTTT
>JAVHRG010000086.1:0-4607 GCA_036171535.1 Sulfurospirillum sp.
ACCAAGATTCGCAAACTCTACAACGGAAAAATTTTAGCGGGTTTTGCAGGAAGCACTGCGGATGCATTTAACCTTTTTGATATGTTTGAAGGCATTTTAGAGCAAAAAAAAGGCGACTTATACAAATCTGTCATTGAATTTTCCAAAGAGTGGCGCAAGGATAAGATGCTTAGACGTCTTGAAGCGATGATGATTGTTTTAGATTGTGATCATATTTTTATTTTAAGTGGCAATGGAGATGTGGTGGAACCCGAAGATGGCAAGATTGCAGCTATTGGCAGCGGTGGAAATTATGCCATTTCGGCGGCTCGTGCACTTGATCGCCACACCAACCTCGATGAAGAGATGATTGTAAAAGAGAGTCTAAAAATCGCCAGTGAGCTTTGTATTTATACCAATGACAATATCAAAACATATGTTTTAGAGAGTAAAGAAGCATGAATTTAACACCCAAACAAACCGTTGCTTATTTAGATGAGTACATCATCGGACAATTTAATGCTAAAAAAGCCATTGCAATCGCTCTTCGTAATCGTTATCGAAGACTCAAACTTGAAGGCGAGATGGCTGAAGAGGTGATGCCTAAGAACATTTTGATGATAGGCTCAACGGGTGTTGGAAAAACAGAAATTGCACGCCGTATGGCTAAAATGCTCTCTTTACCTTTTGTGAAAGTAGAAGCGAGTAAATACACCGAAGTTGGCTTTGTAGGTCGAGATGTTGAATCCATGGTAAGAGATTTAATGATGGCTTCTATTAACCTTGTTAAAGCGGAACACAAAGAAAAAAATCAAGACGATATTGCTTTACATGTAGAAAAAGCTATCATTGAGAAGCTGCTTCCACCGCTTCCAAAAGGCGTCAGTGAAGAAAAAAAAGCAGATTATGAAAAAAGTTACGAGAAAATGCGTCAAAGACTTCGTGATGGGGAGCTGGATGATCTCAAAATTGAAGTGGAGATTTCTCAAAACAGTAGTGATTTAGGAGATTCTTCGTTGCCTCCTGAGATGATTAAAGTACAAGAGTCTTTTATTAAAATTTTAGGTGCGGGTCAAGGTAATATCAAAAAAGAGATGAAAGTTAAAGATGCCAAAGAGGTACTCAAGGTTGAAGCAAGCGAGAAACTTTTGGATATGGAAGCTGTCAAAAGTGAAGCGAGGGAACGTGCTCAAAATGGCGGAATTATTTTCATAGACGAAATCGATAAAATTGCCGTAAGTTCCTCACAATCCCATCGTAGTGACCCTAGTAAAGAAGGTGTCCAACGTGATCTTCTTCCTATTGTTGAAGGCAGTGATGTTAATACTAAATATGGTAGCATTAAAACCGATCATATTCTCTTCATTTCCGCAGGTGCGTTTCATCTTACTAAACCCAGTGATCTCATCCCTGAGCTTCAAGGTCGTTTTCCTCTGCGTGTAGAACTCAGTTCACTTACCGAAGAGGTACTTTACAAAATTTTAACACAACCTAAAAACTCACTTTTACGTCAATATCAAGCGCTTTTAAAAACCGAAGGTGTTGAACTTATTTTTGATGATGACGCCATTGCATCCATTGCTAAAATTGCACAAATCACCAATGAAAGAACAGAAGACATTGGAGCAAGAAGATTGCATACTGTGATTGAAAAAGTATTAGAAGATATCAGTTATACAGCAGATGAACATCCTGGTGAAACTTTACATGTAAGCAAAGAGCTTGTCCATAATAAACTCGACGCGATTGTTGAGAGTGAAGATAGCAGTCGCTATATATTATAAATAAAGAAGAAAAATGACTGAAAAAACAAAAACAGGGTATGTTGCTGTTATTGGTAGACCCAATGCCGGTAAAAGTTCCCTATTAAACTGGCTTGTAGGTGAAAAACTAGCAATGGTTTCACATAAAGCCAATGCAACACGAAAGCGTTTAAATATTATTGCGATGCATGAAAATACGCAAATTATTTTTATTGATACTCCTGGTATTCATGAACAAGAGCGCCTCTTAAATCAATTTATGCTTGAAGAAGCGATGAAAGCAATGGGTGATTGTGATCTTATTCTTTTTTTAGCGCCCGCAAGCGATACTCTTCAACATTATGTAGATTTTTTATCCCTGAATAAAAACAATATTGCGCATATGGTTCTCCTTACCAAAACGGATAGCGTTTCCCAAACAGCACTTTTTGATAAAATCACAGAATACCAAACCTATCAAGATAAATTTGTCGCATTGATCCCAGTCTCTATAAAAAAAGGAATCTCACAATCCTATCTTTTGGAAGCCATCTCAAAATATATGCCAGAACATCCTTATCTTTATGACCCAGAGATTCTTACAACTGAGCGTTCACGTGATATTTATAAAGAGTTGATTCGAGAAGCCATTTTTGAAAATACGAGCGATGAAATTCCCTATTTTGCAGATGTAATCATTGATAAAGTGGATGAAAAAGAGACAATCGATAATATTTATGCTAGTATTATTGTCGATAAAAAAAGTCAAAAAGGGATTATGATTGGGAAGGAAGGTCAAACGATCAAAAGAATTGGTTCTAGCGCTCGTTTGCTCATTGAATCGCTGTCCCAAAAACGTGTCTTTTTGAAACTTGTCGTTGTCGTGAAACAAGGCTGGAGCCAAGATAAAGAAATGTTGAAGAAAATTGGTTATATAGTAGAATAAAGTAATTACAGTTATATTATCGTGATAGAGCGATATAATTAATAAAAAAGGGGTTTTTAAAATGGCCATAACTGAGGATAGACGTGTTAGCTCAGAAATTGTATCTATAGACCCTTTATCACTTATCTCATATACCTATTCCAAAAATGAAATCAAACTTAATAAGCTCGAAAAAAGTGATAAAAATGCATTCTATATTTCATATCTTCAAACACGTGATGTTATTAGTGCTACTATTGATGTAAGTCGTAATATCCCAGATAGTGATCTAAAAGATGCTATTGAAATCAAAGTATATGATGAATTAGCCCTTGATTCGGCCATCGAATATTCCATCAGTTATATTGAAACTGAGTCTAAAGATTCTAAAAATCGTTCTTTTAATATTTTTATTATTGATGCATCACTAATACATGCCAAACTGACACCTATTAAAGAAAAAACACGCTATATTGATTACGTTACCTCCGCACCCTTTCTCATTAAAGCTTTATATCGCAAAAATTTTATTGAGGCAGATGGAACACACTGTTTTGTTTATTTTCAAAAAACAGATGCGTTTTTAGCAATTTATAAGAACGGTGAATATATTTATTCAAAGTCGCTTCATTACTCATTAAAAGAGATCAATGAAAAATTTTGTGAACTTATTGGCGAGCGAGTTGATGAAGAAGATTTTTATAAGCTTCTTACAAATGAGGGATTAAGAGCTACCAATAGCCAATATCAACAAAGTTTAATGCAGCTTTTTGGTGAAATATTTCTTTATATCAATGATGTTTTAGTTTTTACTAAACGCTCTTATAATATTGATTTTATTGATAAAATCTATTTAGGATCAGAAATTGGTACTTTTTCCGGTATTGAAGAATATGGGAAAAGCTATCTTGGATTAGAATCGTATGAGTTTAATTTCAGTATAGCCATTAACTCAAAAGAGTGGTATATTGACCAAATTCATATTTTGATGATGCTCAGTGCCCAACTTTATATTGAAAATCCAGACGATAATCTTAATTTTTCAATTTATAAAAGACCTCCTCCTCTTAAATACAGAGCTTCAGGCAAATTTCTTGGCATTATCGCTGCAAGTGTTATTATTAGTCTTGCATATCCTGCTTATCAATTTGCATACCATACTTTTTTAAGTTTGATAATTGTGAAACAAACAAGTGAATACAATGAATTATACAAGCAGACATCTGATATTAGACAACAACTTTCACTTTTAAAAACTGAAAAAGAAAAAGTTGATAGTTTGGTTAAGAATGAAACAACAAAGTTTGAATTTAGGAAAAAGCTTTTAAGTGAAATTTATAATAAAAAAATATCTTATCCTATGAAAGCATTAATGTTATTGGAAATATTTCAACTTTCAAATCAAAATGGTTGTAAAGTTGAGTCAATTGAGTTTAAAAAACAACAGCTTGATTTTTTTGTACGGAATAAAAGTGAAAAAAAGATTACAGAATTTATTAAAGATTTAACAGCTTTAAAAAAATATAAAGTCAATACAGAAAAGATTATACAGGATGACAAGATTAAACTCTATACCAGTAAAATCTCTATAGGATTGAACAATGAATAGTATTGATTCACTTTTAGATAAAATTGATCTTTTTTTTAAAGATAAGAAAAATAATGAAATTTACTTAATTTTTGCGATGGTTTTTGCAGTGATTGGATTTATTTTCTACAGTTATCTTTATCCTGTAACGGAGCAAATACTGAATCAGTCCATGAGAAATGCAAAAGAAGTTGAGAAAAAGCTTCATGATGAACAAGCTTATTTGGTTTCTGTTTCAAGAGATGGAGATGCAACTTTTTTAATTAAAAAAGTAAAGTCAGATATTGAAAATTCAAAACTTCTTTTAGAAAAAACAATTTATATGAATGACTATGTAGACAACAAGCTTAAAAATCTTTCCTATCTGTTATTC